>NZ_CEVCIF010000015.1:0-70341 GCF_982245605.1 Coprobacter fastidiosus
ATTTGGGAGATATGTATGCGCATACCTTCCTTTATGCTCAGGAACATATCATATAGGTCTTTATTCTGCTCATATAGGATATCTTTGGGTGTAAAGCGTTTCATATCTGTCTTACTTCTTGAAATGGATAAATACTCTACTGTCAGGAAAGAACAACCGGCCAATTCCATTCCTCTGATTACCGCCTGTGCGTATTTATCTTCCGTCTCCAAATACTCTTCCCGGGTAAACCTCTTTCCGTCGTAAACTTTACCTATATCAGATACCATCAGCCATTCATTTTTTCTATAGATACCTTTTTCGTCATAATTTTCCGGTGCATACTTGACAATCTCATCCGCTATCCATCTCCATGAATAGTCATACTCTTTTTCCAGTTTCATAACATTAATCTCCTGTTCTATTTAGATTTTCATCGAATGTACCCATTCGTTTATATTTATGATCAAGATCATCTATTTTTTTTCCCATTTTCCAGATACCCCCGTTATGTCCGTCGATATCCGGAGATATATAATTTTTTCCGTTATAGAAAATTTTAGATTTATGCCGTTCATTGATCAGCCTGTACCCTTCCGGGATTTTGACGGTTATTTTTATCCCCTTTTCTCCTTTTCCTTGGATAAAAGTGATTTCGTTTGCTTTGGATTTTCCTCTGTTATATCCTTCATTCCGGTTCTTGTTTCCGTTCGCCATTAGTACAGCCCCGGTACTTGCTGTTGCAGTACCTGCTCCCACAAGGGTCTCTCCGACGACGGCTGTCGGTAATCCGGCAATGGCAGCCGTCCCGCCGCTTACGGCCGTAACGGCCAGTCCGGATACGGCGATCGCTCCACCCATTGCCATGCCACCGCCTCCGGCATCGATCATGCCGCTTCCCAAAATGATAGCCGCATTGTCGACATTGCGCAGAGCGTTATTATAGTCGTCCAGATCTGTCGGGCTATAACGGTCTCTTAATTCGCCTGTCCCGGGAATAATGTTTGTCAACAAGCCGATTCCGAATCCGACGACTTTGTCTTTCGGGTCTCTTCCGTCCGGATCGACGAATCTGATCGGATTATTCAGCGCATACGCATAAGGCGATATAGAGTAATATCTCTCACAGTTCGGGTCGATGCTCATACTTGTTACATCGGGGGAAATCCCCGGAACGGATTCATCGATGAGCCCGATAACCTCTCCGGTTTTCGTATCGAACAGTACCGATCCGATCTCTACCGTACGGTTGCGGTCATGAAACTCGGGATTTTTACTGAACGATGCGACCGAAGCCCGGATTCCTATTTCGGCAAACGGATTTTCGTTGCTCTTGTTGTCTTGCGCCCAAGTTGTCAGGCAACAAAAGGCGAACAGTAGGGTAGATAAAAACGCTTTTCTCATATTATTGAGTTTAAGACTTTAATTTCATTAGAATAAATGCTGCATCTCGGCATAATCGGTCGAAAAAATCCGTCGTTTCCGCTCTCGATTTGCAGTTTATTTTATAATCTGTATGAACGGGGAACGAGGATGCCGTTTTTCTTTCTCCTTTTCCTGTTCTATATGTTTCAGCCAACGGTCATAGACTTCAGGCGATATATTTTCGTACCCTGTATCGTCTATTTTTCGATATATTTCCTGCATGTGTTCGTAGTGTTTGTATGCTTCGGGACACATCTCCCTCATTGCTTGGGGAGTCGGTATATTCAACAGACGGGCAACTTCCATAGTCAGTCGTGTTTCATAATTTGCTTCCAGAATCAACGCGTCCAAGGGAACTTTCATATATTTTTTTGCTTCTTCGGCACATTTTAAAATAAAAGGGTCATATCCGTATTTTAACAGGTAATAGCGTCCGAGCAGTGCGACTATCGAAGCCAGCGTCTCTTTTTTGTCCAAAACAGAGAGGTACAGGCCGCTGCGGATCGCTTCGGTCTTGATGAAACTATGGTTCATGTAATGGTAGTCGGACAGTATATATCTGCATGTAATTTCCAAATTGTACCATTCTCCGTTATTCCCCCGTATTTTTACCAGACTGTGATGCGGAGCAAAAGATAAATAGGCCTCGGTGCCCAATCTTTCGGCAAGAATCATATATAGTAAAGGCATAGAATGACATTGTCCCCGGTTAGTTGCCAGTAATGTGGTTATGAAGTGGCTCGTAAAATTTTTTTCACTTCTGTAATCATCCAGATTATACTGTACGGGGTAGTGGATGATCTGTTTTTCCGTACCGGGCAGGCAAACGGTAAAAGTATCGGTCATTAGGCTGTAGAGTACGGCGTTTTTGGTGAAATCATCGGATGTTTTCTTTTTCAGTTCATTGAGTTTCCAATTGCACAAATCTATTCGTTTTTGTAGAGATGCTTCGAACGCATTGTAGTTCATCGTATTTTCTAAAAATGCGTTTTCAGTGATAAATATGGCTCTTCCCAAATTCATGGGGAGCGAATCGTGAAGCATTCCGCATAGTTCGTCGAATGCCGAATAAAAACATGCAGTTCCTTTCTCTCTTGCCCATGACGGAAATCCGTGATCGAGCAATTGCCTTGCCAGTTTCATGGCATTTTCTCGTTCTTTTATATGAGCAGTTGCCTCTTCGATAATCTTTCGGTTGATAAGATTCCTGCGATGTAATATCTCAGAATCGTAATCGTATGTGTCTGTGTGGTGCGGGTGACGGATGCCTGGATATGAATAACCTCTTGATGATGAGGGCTCGTTTCCTATTCGAATATCCGGTTTCAATGTCGCCGGTTCGGGCGGTCTCGGTGTAATGTCGGGAAAGCCTGAAAACTGGGAGAATGCAGGCAATGCCGGTAAGATAATTAAAATCAGTATCTGTATTTTGATTTTCATGGAATAAAAATTTAAGAGCCTGTCTTAATTTTCCGACAAAAAAATATTATCAGGTCATTTTTGCGTTTTCTTCCGGTCTCTTTTCCTGTTTTCCCTCGTCAGATAGCCCGTTATCCTCCTTGTAAAAACAGAAAAATATCCTCGAAAGAAACTCTCAAACCTGACCCGAGCAAAATTCAGACAGGCTTTAAGGTTCATAAAAATAATTATTTTTATATTTATATGCAAGAATTAAGTAAAATATTTTATTGTTTGATTCGATTCAGGTTCTAAAACGTAGAAATCGTTATGATGTTGTCGGTATAATCCGTTATTCTCCCAAAAGCTCGATATAATTACCTTCAGGGTCGAGAACGGCGCTTTCATAATATCCGTCGCCCGATGTACGGGGTCCTCCGGCAATGGTGTAGCCATCTGTTCTCAAGCGTTCCGTAAGACTATCGACATCTTTTTTTGAGCCGATGGTGATAGAGAGATGTGCAAGTCCTTTGATAAAACCCCGTTTCCCGTTTGTTTCTTCTATTCCGGGTTTTGTCATCAGTTCGATACGGGCATTTCCATCTCCGAAAGATAGGAAATAGGAAGTGAAATTTTTTATCGGATTTACATACTTATTTCCGCAGGTTACATCGAAATAGGTAAGATAAAAGTCACGCGTCGTCTCGATGTCGTCTGTCCAAATAGCGATATGGTCTATTTTCATCTTTATTGTTTTTATAATATCTGACTCGTAAAATTAGACAAAAAGAATTTTAAATTCATAATGGAGTAAGGGATTTTTAAGTTTTGAGCGTCTTGATATAAAATACCTGTCTTTTCGAAAACGTGAAGATGACCCGAAGATGTTTTCTTATGGGAAAATTTAGACAGACTTGTATTTTTAAGTAAATTTGTACAAACCTTAAAACACTTTGAATGGTCTTGAAAAATATTCCTTTATCGTTTGTTCTGATACTATTATTCGTGTCGGCATGTGATTCAACCAAGAAAACAGAAAACAATTATGTTCAGTATGTAAATCCTTTGATCGGAACGGATTTTACGGGAAATACTTATCCGGGTGCGCAAGTTCCGTTCGGTATGGTACAACTCAGTCCCGATAATGGGTTGCCGGGTTGGGATCGCATTGCCGGTTATTTTTACCCGGACAGTACGATTGCCGGATTCAGCCACACACATCTTTCCGGAACGGGAGCGGGAGATCTGTATGATGTTTCTTTCATGCCCGTGACATTGCCTTATCGGGAAGCTCCGCAGCCGTTAGGAATTTATTCTTCATTTTCTCATGACGATGAATCGGTATCTGCCGGATATTATCAGGTGTTGTTGAAAGATTACGGCATTCATGTGGAGTTGACGGCGACTGAACGGTGCGGAATACAACGCTATACTTTTCCGGAAGCGGAGGCTGCGGTTTTTCTGAACTTGAAAAAAGCGATGAACTGGGATTTTACAACAGATTCGTATATCGAGGTGATCGATTCGGTAACGGTACGGGGATACCGTTTTTCTCGGGGATGGTCTCCCGACCAGCGGGTATATTTCCAAACCCGTTTTTCTAAACCTTTTACCATTTGCCATATCGATACGACAGCTATTGCTACACCGGAGGAAGGGCGGATCGGAACCGCTTATGTCGCCCGATTCGATTTTGGTACGAAAGAAGGTGAACAAATTCTGGTAAATACGGGGATTTCAGGAGTCAGTATGGAAGGGGCGGCCTTGAATCTTAAAGCGGAAGTTCCTGACAATAATTTTGATCGTTATCGTTTACAAGCTGAAAAAAATTGGGATAGGCAATTATCGAAAATCGAGGTAAAAGGAGGTGATCGGGATGATTTGGTGAAATTTTATACGGCTTTGTATCATACGATGATCGCTCCTACTATTTACAGCGATGCGGACGGATCTTATTTCGGACCGGACAAGAAGACACATAAAACAGACGGGTGGGTAAATTATTCGACATTCTCGCTGTGGGATACCTACCGTGCCTCTCATCCGCTGTTTACTTATACCGAACCGGAGAGGGTTAACGATATGGTGAAAGCGTTTCTTGCATTTTATGATCAGTACGGGAGTTTGCCCCTTTGGAATCTGTATGGTTGCGAAACCGATATGATGATCGGTTATCATGCTGTCCCGGTTATTGTGGATGCTTATTTGAAAGGAATCGGTGATTTTGATGCGGAGAAGGCTTTGCAAGCTTGCGTAAGTTCTGCCGATCGAGACGATTATCGGGGAATCGGGTTATATAAAAAATACGGTTATATTCCGTATGATATGGAAAAAGAGTCGCTGTCTAAGACTTTGGAATATGCTTATGACGATTATTGCATCGCCAGAATGGCTGAGAAAATGGGGAAAAAGGAAATTGCGGAAAGGTTTTACAAGCGTTCGCAATCATTTCGCAATTTATATAATCCCGAGACTTCTTTTATGCAGCCGCGAGATAGTAAAGGTAAATTTATCTCCGGCTTTACGGCAAAAGACTATACCGAGCATATTACAGAGAGCAATGCTTGGCAATATTTCTGGTACGTTCCGCAGGATATAGACGGGTTGATCGGTTTATTGGGGAGCAAAGAACGTTTTGCGGAAAAGCTCGACAGTATGTTTGCTTATGCTCCTGATGCCGATGATAATCTACCGATTTTCAGTACCGGAATGATCGGGCAATATGCACACGGAAACGAACCGAGCCATCATGTCGTTTATCTTTATAATAAAGTCGGCAAACCGTGGAAGACTCAGGAATATGCGGCTAAAGTGATGCATGAACTGTATCTGAATACTCCTGCCGGATTGTGCGGGAATGAAGACTGCGGCCAGATGTCGGCTTGGTTTGTGTTCAGTGCCATGGGTTTTTATCCTGTCGATCCGGTAAGCGGTCGATATGAAATCGGAACACCTCTTTTTCCTGAAGTAAGAATAAATTTGGAGAATGGAAAAGTCTTTACCGTATTGGCGAAAGGTGTAAGTCGGGAAAATATCTATATACAGGCGGTAAAAATGAACGGAAAACCTTATGATAAGAGTTACATCACTCACGAACAGATCATGGACGGTTCTACCCTTGAGTTTGAAATGGGTAATAAACCCGGTTCGATATGGTATAAATAAGTATTAACGATAGGTCGTTTCTTGAATTGTATTCCGGAAGATTAGGGAGATGGTTATGAGAATGTAACGATCTGCTGTACGATGGAGCATCAAGACCGGACAGATTTCCGTTTGCCGATTTACCGAGATGCACCGATACGGCACAAATTGATTATTTGCGAGCCGTTGTTAAGCGACATCGATTTTTATAATTGTCTGGATACATGGGTAGAACAGGTGATCGTAGGAGGAGAATCGGGAAACCGAGCCCGGATATGCAATTATGATTGGGTATTGAATATCCGGAAGCAGTGTATTCATGGCAAAGTCCTTTTCTCTTTTAAACAGACTGGCGCACGTTTATTGAAAGACGGATATTTGTATCATATCAAGCGTCGGTATCAACACTCCCAGGCTCGAAAGGCGAAAATCGATACCGAATAGTATGTCGAATTTTATTTTTCGGAAACGAGACTATCTTTATTTATATACCTATCTGTACTTACGGCTATGCTGTCTGTTTCCATATCCATAGAGTCCGGCTCTATCGGGGGATAAGGAGTTCGGCACTGATATGACCGGGAGATGGTTTGTTTCGGATTCGGGAAACGCGCCCGATATTTTGACAGGCTGTCATCGGCAAGAACTTTTTCCATAAAATATCCGAATACCGGTAATGCGGTTCTGCTACCTTGTCCGAGAGCTCCCGTACGGAAATGAATACTGCGGTGTTCGCCTCCGACCCAACAACCTCCGACAAGATTCGGTGTTACACCCACAAACCATGCATCGGAATGATTAGACGAAGTTCCTGTCTTTCCGCCGAAATCGGTATTGTATCGAAAAAGATCATATCCCCAAAGTGCTTGAGAAGTTCCCATCGGCTCGGTAAGCCCGGCCATAAGCATTTGTGTCATAAGGAAAGCTGTTTCATAAGGTAATGCCTGTTTTTGTTCTTGTTTATGGCGATAAATGATTTTCCCGTTTTTATCTTCGATGCGTGTCACCATAACCGGATCGTGTACCATACCATCATTTATAACAGTTCCGTAAGCGTTTACCAGTTCCAATAACGATACGTCCGAAGCTCCCAGTGAAACGGCCGGTGTTTCGTTCAACGGAGTTTTTATACCCATCGTATGAGCTGTTTTTATAATATCTGGGATTCCGGCTTCCCTGGCTATCTGCACGGCTATCGTATTGATAGAACGGGCAAAAGCAGCTTTCAGAGTCATCGTATCACCCGTGTAAATACCGTTTGCGTTGTGAGGTATCCATTTAGCCGGTTTGCCGTCTTCGAGTACGTCCCATTCGATATATTGGTCGATGCGTTCGTCACAAGGAGAAAGACCTTTATTGAAGCCTTCGCTATATACGAAAAGTTTGAATGTAGATCCGGGTTGGCGCTTTGACAGAACTTTGTCATATTTCCAAGAATCGAAATCGATGTCTCCCACCCATGCTTTTACTTCGCCGGTTTGCGGCTCTATCGCAACAAATCCGCAATGCATAAAGCGTTCCATATAACGGATCGAATCCATTGTGCTGAATGTCGTATCTTTACGTCCGAGTCGATAATCGAAAACTTTCAACTTATGAGGTTTATTCAAATAGAAAGCGACTGAATCCGGATCGTTCGGGAACTTCTCTTCCAAAATTTTGTAAGCTGAGGTTTTTCGGGCCAGATTTTCTATGAAATCGGGGATTTCTCTATGATTCCTATCTTGCCAAGGATTTATTTTTCCCCAGTGATTATCAAAATTTCTCTGAACGATACGCATCTGTTTGTTTACGGCCTCTTCGGCATACGCCTGCATGCGGGTATTGATAGTCGTATATATCTTTAACCCGTCTGAATAGAGGTCGATGTCATTGTCTTTGCACCATTCTTTCAGAGATTCTGCGACAGCTTCTCTGAAGTAAAGAGCAGATCCGTTATAATTCGACTCCAGGTTGTAATGAAGCCGTATGGGAAGTTGTTTTAAAGAGTCGCATTGCGATTTTGTTATTATCTTATGAGCCTGTAAATTGTCAAGTACTACATTTCTGCGTTTCAGGCTGTTTTTAGGATTCACGCGGGGATTGTAGGTTGTGGTCGCTTTTAACAGTCCGATAAGTGTAGCGGCCTGTTCATAAGTAATATCTTTAGGAGTCGTATTGAAGTAGGTTTTGCATGCTGTTTTTATACCGTAGGCATTGCTGCCGAAATCGACGGTATTGAAATACATGGTCAGTATCTCCTGCTTGGTATAGAACATCTCTATTTTGATTGCGGTGATCCATTCTTTCGATTTCATGATCAAGAGTTTTACTCCCGGAATATATCCTAAAAGTCCGGTAGAATATTGCGAACGGACTTTAAACATGTTTTTTACCAGTTGTTGAGTGATGGTGCTGGCACCTCGTGCCTTGCCATGTGTCATGTCTTTCACGGCAGCGAAAACTCCTTGTATATCGACTCCGAAATGCTTATAGAAACGTTCGTCTTCGGTCGAGATAAGAGTATTGATGATTATCGGAGAGATCTCTTCATATTTGACGGGTGTACGGTTTTCTCTGAAATATTTTCCGATCAGTTTGCTGTCTGCGCTGTAAATCTCGGATGCAATGTTTTGCTGAGGATGGTTGATGCTTGCCAGTCCGGGAGACTTTCCGAACAGCCAAAGAAAATTAATATCTACCAAAAACAGGTAGAAAATGAATAATAAGATAAAGGTCAGTATTATTTGTACGATTTTTTTATACCACGGAGACTTCTGGTATAATGATTTGTAACGTTTCCACCCTGTAACGAACAGACCTTTGATCTTGCGGAAAACTGATAATCCGCAGGAAACCCGTTTGCGAGTATCCATATATTTCATATAAAGTATTCAATGTTTAAATACGGTACAAAATTACGGATAGTTTTAAAGTCTGTCTAAATTTTCCAATAAAAAAATACGATCGGGTCAGCTTATTTTAAGCGGTTATCTTACAAGAGATGAACTATCTGTACACTCACCTGAAAAGGTATATGCAAGAAGTATATAAATATTACCTGTACGATTTTATAATTATCGCATAAAGAACACTTTTTTCAGGCTTATTTTTATCGGCGTAATTGTTAATCTATAAAAATCATAATTATGTCAAAACAAAACTTGAACTATGAAGATGGGATACCCGAAGAAGTATTATGGAATCCCGAAACCAACAGTTTTATGAAGCGATCTCTGTTCCCGGGGAAATGGATACCTGCCCGAATCTCGGTTTGGGATGCGGATAATCCCAAGTATCAGTATCGACCGGGGCGTGATCGTACCTATCAGGAGGCGATGAAAAGTATCTCCGGCAATTCGACACCGGGAGATCGATCCGAAAGACAAGATTACAGAGACTCTCGGGGAAATTTCAGTTTGAGTATGCTATCGGAAGGCGACCGGACAAAGGACCGTCCGGATACCGGCAATGCCGGTCAAAGTCCTGCCCGGGACGCCGCACAAGTTCCGCTTTCGCAGGACACTAAAAAAAACGAGAAATATTATGGTTGGGATGTATTGACAAAATCGCCTTTATTGAGTACATTTGTTGTACCCGATCCGCCCCGTCCACGTTCCGGACTTGAATATAGTGCGGGAGAAGGTCCCCTCGGTCAGGAGGAGTTGGAACGTAGGCGGGCCGACAAGGAACCGGGCGGTTTTGAGGATCAGGTAGCCAAAGTTCTGGAAAGCGAAGGGGGATATGTCAACAGCCGTTATGATAGAGGCGGAGCGACCAACCACGGTATATCGTCGAGCACGTGGAACGCATTTGCAAAAAAACATATCGGTGTGGAACCGACAGTGGAAAATCTGAAGAAGCTTACACCTGAGGGGGCAAAGAAGATTTACAGAGAGGAGTTTTGGAAGCCTTCGCGGGCGGGAGAGATCGATGATCCGGTGATCAGGCAGCTCTATTTCGATTTTTATATAAATTCCGGTCGAGATGCGGCTGTAAGAAATCTGCAACGGGCAATCAATCAACTGGGTGGTCAGGTAGATGTAGATGGCTTTATCGGCCCGGAAACGATCGAGGTGTTGAACCGATATCCGAATCCCGGAGAGATTTATGAACAATACCGGAAAAATAGGATTGCCAACTATCATAAAATTGCAGATGGGTCGGATGAGCAAAGACAGAACTTGAATGGTTGGATGAACCGGATGGACAAATTTAAATCGTATGATGAAATGTTAAAACAATATTGATATGAAACGACTGTTTTATGGTGTTCTGTTATTGCACCTGATTTTATGGTTTTCGTGTACGGGGAGTCCCCGTTCTCAGGAGGTAAAAGAGCCGGAATCTCCGGCAGAGTTATTAAGCGATTCGAGCCTGACGACTTTTGATTTTGAAGGGGATTGGCATTGGTTTGCAGGTGATAACGAGGCTTCGGTTACAATGAAGATATTTTCAAATAAAGATAGTGTGGGCGATTATCTGTATACTTATTATTTCGGGAACCGGATAGAACAAGGGAAGGTGAAATTGTTGTCGCAGGAGGGACGGAATGCCGTATTGTTGGTAGAATATAATGATCTTAGATCGTGGAGTTCGAAGTTTAATGCGACGATGTTGACGGACACCTCGTTCTTCCTGACCCGACAGAAACACGAGGATTATTACCTCGAAGATAGTATCGTGATGAGAAAATATGTACCGTATCAAGATACGGCAGAAGTCCGAAAAATCATAGAAGAATATAACCGAAAAGAAAGTATCAGATATGAAGCGTTAAAAAAGAAAAGGATTTCTCTGAAATAAATATGAAACGACTGTTTTATGGTGTTATTTTATTGCACCTGATTTTATGGGTTTCGTGTACGGGGAGTCCCCGTTCTCGGGAGGTAAAAGAGCCGGAATCTCCGGCTGAGTTATTAAGCGATTCGAGCCTGACGGATTTCGACTTTGAAGGAAATTGGCGTTGGTGCTGGGTTGATAGTCATACTATAGTTTCGATGAAGATACTGACAGATAAGGACAGTATAGGGGATTATGTCTATACCTATTATTTCGGAAATCGGATAGAACAAGGGAAGGTGAAATTATTGTCACAAGAGGGTCGAAATGCGGTATTATTGGTAGAATATAATGATCATAGATCGTGGAGTGCAAAGTTTAATGCGACGATGCTGACCGACACCTCGTTCTTTCTGACCCGACAGAAGCCAGAGGATTATTACCTCGAAGATAGTATTGTGATGACAAAATATTATCCTGAAAAAGAACGTGCAGAAGTCCGGAAGATAATAGAAGAATATAATCAAAAAGAAAGAATCAGATATGAAGCGTTAAAAAAGAAAGGTATTTATTTGAAATAATTATGAAAAATCTGTTTTATGGTATTATTTTATTGCACCTGATCTTCTGGGTTTCGTGTACGGGGAGTCCCCGTTCTCGGGAGGTAAAAGAGGCGGAATCTCCGGCTGAGTTATTAAGCGATTCGAGCCTGACGGATTTCGACTTTGAAGGAAGTTGGCATTGGTTTGCAAGTGACGACGAAGCTTCGGTTTCAATGAAGATATTGTCACATAAAGACAGTGTGGGGTATTACTTATATATCTATTATTTCGGAAACCGTATAAGAGTAGGTTATGTAAAATTATTGTCACAGGATGGTCGTAATGCAGTACTTTTGGTAGGGGATGACAAAGCTACCATACCGTGGAGTGCAAAGTTTAATGCGACGATGCTGACCGATACCTCATTCTTTCTGACCCGACAGAAACCTGGGGATTATTACCTCGAAGATAGTATTATTATGACAAAATACTATTCCGAAGGAGAACTTGAAGAAGGGCGTTGGGTAATTGAAGACTACAAGCGAACGCATCGAGATTGATCTTGTTTTATGAAAAATATTAAATTCGCACGATTATGAAAAATCTGTTTTATGGTGTTCTGTTATTGCACCTGATCTTCTGGGTTTCGTGTACGGGGAGTCCCCGTTCTCGGGAGATAAAAGAGCCGGAATCTTCGGCTGAGTTATTGAGCGATTCGGACAGTCCTGACGACTTTCGATTTTGGGGGAAATTGGGCTTGGAGTTTGAATCGTAATGAAATTATAGTTTCGATGAAGATACTGACAGATAAGGACAATATAGGGGATTATGTCTATACCTATTATTTCGGAAATCGGATAGAACAAGGGAAGGTGAAATTATTGTCACAAGAGGGTCGAAATGCGGTATTGTTGGTAGAATATAATGATCTTAGATCGTGGAGTGCGAAATTTAATGCGACGATGCTGACCGACACCACATTCTTTTTGACCCGTCAGGATCATGAAGGTTATTACCTCGAAGATAGTATTGTGATGAAAAGAGAATATCCGAAAAGTAATACTGCAGAAATCCGGAGGAGTATGGAAGAATATCAAACGAAAAATGAATCTTTGAAAGAAAAAGGTGTTTATTTGAAGTGATTATGATTGCAAGACCTGTTTTTCATTTGTCGGAAAGCGGCAGATCCCGGAATAAAATCATTTACTTTGTATCTGTTTTCATATTTAAAGACCTATGACAGAACCCCGGATCGAAGTCGGTATTTTACACCGTAAAGAGATTGTTTTCAGATTGAACGGAAAGTTTTCGGTATCTCCTTCCGATATAATAACTGAGGGGGAGCATAAGGTTATATGCTTGTCCGGCAATCGAATTTTATGGAATGGTAAGGAATACGATTCCTTGATGTTCATTCCGGAGAATGAGAACTGTTCGTTCGATTTGAACAGTGTGACTATCGGTGTGGATTTTCATTGGGAACGGGAAGAAACACAACGATTCTCCGGAATATTGAAACTGATTACCGATGACACGGAGATTGTAGCGATAAACCGTATTGCTTTGGAAAAATATTTGACGAGTGTCATATCATCGGAGATGAGTGCTTCGGCTTCGCTTGAATTGCTTAAGGCTCATGCTGTAATTTCCCGAAGCTGGTTATTGGCCCAACTTCCCCGTTTTAATGGGAAACCGGGAAATAAAAGGGCAAGTAACAAGAGGGAAAACCCTGATGAAATCGTCTGTTGGTATGATAGGGAAGATCATTTTTTATTTGATGTTTGTGCTGACGATCATTGTCAACGTTATCAGGGGATAACCCGTATCGCTACCTCTCAGGTGGCAGAAGCTGTACGATCCACCCGTGGCGAAGTCCTGACAAGTGAAAGCCGGATTTGCGATGCACGATTCTCAAAATGTTGCGGCGGAGTAAGCGAACTGTTTGAAAATTGTTGGGAAGAGAAGCATCATCCCTACCTTATCCCTGTGTATGATAAGTTTTCGGATGAAAAAATCCCCGACTTGGCCGATGAGAAGAATGCTTCGGAATTTATAGAATCTTCGCCCGAAGCATTTTGCAATACACGAGACCCGAAGATTTTGGAACAAGTGCTGAACGGGTATGATCAGGAGACCACCGACTTTTACCGTTGGTCGGTATCTTACACCCAGTCGGAACTGGCGAACCTTATCCGGAAACGGTCGGGTATAGATTTCGGTGAAATTGTTTCGCTTGTTCCTTTGGCAAGAGGGGCTTCCGGGCGAATTGTCCGGTTGCGTATTGTAGGAACGAAAGTTTCACGTGTTGTGGGTAAAGAGTTGTTTATTCGGCGTATTTTGTCCGCTTCGCATTTATACAGTTCTGCATTTACGGTACATCCGGAAAATGTGAAGTATGGTATTCCGCAGTCATATACCTTGAAAGGGGCAGGTTGGGGGCATGGAGTCGGTCTTTGTCAGATCGGTGCGGCGGTGATGGGTGCGAAGGGGTACTCTTATCGGGAAATATTGTCGCATTATTATCGTAACAGTGCGATTGAAAGAATATATTGACACAGAATATTTCAATAATTTTTTAGAGACGACTTTCATCCGATTCCCGAAAAATTTGATACATTGCAACAATTTCCAGAAAATTGAAAAAATGATACTGATAGCAGATAGCGGTTCTACCAAAACCGATTGGTGTTTGGCAGACGAGACTCAAACGATCGCATTTAAGACAGCGGGAATAAATCCTTTTTTCCAAACAGATGACGAGATCAGAAAAATATTGTCGAGAGAGGTACTCGAACGACTTCCTGTTACCGATATAACCGAAGTCTTTTTTTATGGAGCCGGGTGTGCTACTCCGATTCAATGTCAGATGATTTTGGGATTATTACGATATGTGATCGGTTGTGACCAAGTCGAAGTAAACAGCGATTTGTTAGGTGCTGCACGAGCGTTATGCGGGCATGAATCGGGTATTGCCTGTATATTGGGGACAGGGTCGAACTCTTGTTATTATAATGGGAAAAATATAGAGCAGCATGTTTCGCCTCTCGGCTTTATCTTGGGAGATGAAGGTAGCGGTGCGGATTTAGGACGACGTTTGGTGGCGGATTGCCTGAAAGAGGAACTTTCCCAACCGTTAAGAGATCGTTTTTTTGCCCGTTTTCAACTTTCTCGGGAACAGATTTTACAAGCTGTTTATAAAGAGCCGTTTCCGAACCGGTTTCTCGCTTCGCTTTCTCCGTTTGTTGCGGAAAATCTTGACGAACCTGAAATACGGCTATTGGCGGTCAATGCATTCACATCTTTTTTTCGTAGAAACGTTCTGCATTATCCTCAAGGAGAAACGGTGCACATGGTAGGTTCTGTGGCATATTATTACCGTCCGGTATTGTTAGAGGTGGCGCGATCTCTTTCTTTGACGGTCGGTAAAATTCTATCCGCTCCTGTTACGGAACTTGTAAAATATCATTTAAATGCAGCAAACTGAATTAAGATGAAATTTGAAAAAATAACCGAAATGCCCTCTTTACATGATCATTTGGAAGAGAAATCGGTACATGAATTACTTGTAGGAATCAACGAAGAGGATAAAAAAGTTGCCGTTGCGGTAGAAAAGGCAATACCTCAGATCGAAAAACTGGTAGAAGCGATTGTCCCGAAGATGAAACGGGGCGGTCGTATTTTTTATTTAGGGGCAGGTACGAGCGGACGGCTCGGCGTATTGGATGCTTCGGAGATTCCTCCCACTTACGGCATGCCGAATACTTATGTGATCGGACTCATAGCCGGAGGCGATACTGCATTGCGTAATCCGGTAGAAGCTGCAGAAGATAGTGCTGAGAAGGGATGGAAAGAGCTTTGCGACCGCAATGTCGGTTCCCTCGATACGGTAATCGGAATTGCAGCATCCGGTACGACGCCTTATGTAATCGGAGCGTTGCATCACTGTCGGAAAGCCGGAATTCTTACGGCTTCCATTTCTTGTAATCCGGGTTCTCCGGTCTCTCGGGAAGCTGATATTCCTATCGAGATCATCGTAGGACCAGAGTTCGTGACCGGAAGTACACGTATGAAATCGGGTACGGCGCAAAAGCTGGTTTTAAATATGATTTCTACCGCCACAATGATAAAAATGGGTCGGGTGAAAGGCAACCGAATGGTGAATATGCAATTGACCAACCAGAAACTGATAGATCGGGGGGCTCGCATGATTGTGGAAGAAACGGGCTTGGATTATGATACGGCAAAGGAGTTACTGCTATTGCACGGATCGGTAAAGAAAGCTGTCGATGAATATATGAAACACCAATAATCATAATTATGGAATCTCCTGTAATATCTTGTTTTCTCCCTTTTGATTCTGTCGAGCAAGTATCTTCGACTGTCGCTTCTCTCAAAAAGAGCCGTTATCCGTTATCGATAATGCTTTTGTTATCAAAAGACCGGAATGATCCGGATATCGAAGGGTGCAGGTCTTTGTTTGTCGATGATCTGTACTCTACGGAAACCATACGGCAAATTGCCGAAAATATTCCTGAAGATGGTTATACGATACTTTGTTCGGGATATAGTCCCGTATGTTTCGGGAGTTGTGCAATAGACCGTTTTATCCGTATTGCGGAAGATACGGGATCGGGACTTTGTTATGCCGATTACTATAAAAACATTGCCGGAAAGGAAGAAAAACATCCGGTAATAGATTATCTATCCGGTAGTATAAGAGATGATTTCGATTTCGGGACTATTCTGTTTTATCGGAATCGCTCTATTCGGGAGGCTGCCGGACAGATGAAAGAGATATACCGTTATGCGGGATGGTATGATTTGCGTTTACGGGTTTCCCGAAAAAGTTTGCCTGTACATATCCCTGAGTTTTTATATTCTCAAGGCGAATATGATTTCCGTAAATCCGGAGAAAAGCAGTTTGACTATGTCGATCCGCGCAACCGTGCCGTACAGATAGAGATGGAACGAGCTTGTACCGATTATTTGAAAACGATCGGTGCGTGGCTTCCTGCACGAACACGAACGTTCGATGCATCTGCAATGAAGTTTGACGTGGAGGCTTCGGTCGTTATTCCGGTATATAACCGGGTGAGAACAATTGGGGATGCTGTACGCTCGGCATTGGGACAGGAGACCGATTTCCCTTTCAATGTAATTGTCGTAGATAATCATTCGACGGACGGAACAACGGATATTTTGAAAGATCTGAGTTCGGATGGAAAACTGATTCATATTATCCCCGAAGAAGACACACTCGGAATAGGCGGGTGTTGGAATGTCGGGATATTTGCATCTCAATGTGGAAAATATGCTGTACAGCTCGATAGTGACGATGTTTATAAAGACAAGCATACGCTGCAAAGAATTATAGACATGTTTCATCGTGAGCAATGCGCCATGGTGGTAGGCAGCTACATTATGACCGATTTCGATATGCAGGTCATTCCGCCGGGTATTATCGATCATCGGGAATGGACAGACGGAAATGGGCATAATAACGCTTTACGCATTAACGGGTTGGGTGCGCCACGTGCTTTTTGTACCGAATTGCTGCGAGAGTTTACCGTACCGAATACCAGTTATGGCGAGGATTATGCTCTCGGACTGATGTTCTCGCGAAGTTATAAAATAGGACGCATCTATGAGCCGATATATCTTTGTCGTCGTTGGGAGGGTAATTCGGATGCCGCACTTGTCGTAGAAAAAATAAATGCAAATAATTCGTATAAAGACAAATTGCGTAGTTTCGAAATGGAAGTGCGGAAAAAAATGAATGAGAGATGAATAAATTTGAGATCGATTCGGACTGTGCAGATCGCCTCATCCGAGAGCAACGCTCCGTGTGGGCATTACTCGATAAAAACTGTCAGGCACTGGAACGGGTGGAAACTCGGATTGTCTTTGTGGAAGGAGTTCCCGTTACATTACAGTTTAATCCGGAACGAATACGTTCGGCAGCGGCAGTTGTTGACCGGCAATCTATTCAAAACCGGAAATGTTTTCTTTGTGAAGAAAACAGACCGGCGGAGCAAGTCGGGATTACTGTTGCCGGGAAGTATGTCATGCTTGCCAATCCGTATCCTATTTTCCCTAAACATCTGACTATACCGTCTGTCATACATACACCGCAGACTATTTGTGGCCGCTTGAACGATATGCTGGATTTAGCCAGGGCTATCGACCGTTATATCGTCTTTTACAACGGTCCTCGTTGCGGGGCTTCTGCTCCCGATCACATGCATTTTCAGGCAGGTAACAAAGGATTTGTCCCGTTGGAGTATCTTTGGAGCGATATTTATCGTGAACAAGGAGAGGCGGTATATCGAGACGGAAATATTTTGTTAGGCAGGCTCAAACGATGGCCTCAAAGCGTGTTTTTTGTAGAATCGGGACAAATGGATAGAATTGCCGAAGCCTTTGACTTGCTCTTGCGATTATTGCCTGTTCTCAATGGAGATACAGAACCGATGATGAATATATTGTGTACTTATGAAGCTCCGGTGTGGAGGCTATGGATATTACCCCGCCGTACACATCGTCCGACTCAATATTATGAAGAAGGGGATAAACAGCGGTTGATCAGTCCGGGGGCTATTGATTTGAGCGGAGTCGTTCCGTTACCTCGTAAATCCGATTTCGAACGATTTACAAAAGAAGAGATTGTAGATATATTTATTCAAGTGTCTTTAACTTCAGAAGAAACAAACCGAATATGCAAGGAATGGCGTAAAATATAAGAGCCGATATGTCACTGAGAAAAATAAACAGACGGTCACCGTGGTGCTGGATTCCGACGCTTTATTTTGCAGAAGGAATACCTTATGTCGCAGTAATGACTATTGCCGTGATTCTTTATAAGCGCATGGGAGTATCCAATACAGAGATTGCCTTATACACCAGTTGGTTGTATCTGCCGTGGGTGTTGAAACCTTTGTGGAGCCCTTTTGTCGATATTTTAAAAACCCGGCGCTGGTGGATAATAATGATGCAGTTATTGGTCGGTGCCGGACTTGCCGGGATTGCATTTACGATTCCCACTTCGTTCTTTTTGCAGGTTACGCTTGCGTTTTTCTGGTTGCTGGCATTCAGTTCGGCCACCCATGATATTGCTGCCGATGGATTTTATATGATTGCTCTTACACCTCATGAGCAATCTCTTTATGTCGGCATTCGCAGCACTTTTTACCGCATTGCCATGATTACGGGGCAAGGTCTGTTGATTATTCTTGCCGGGTGGCTTGAAATCGTTTCGGGATATTCTCCTGTGGAATTTAAAGTGATGAATTCACCTGTTCCCGAAAATGAACGATTCATTACGAGTCAGAAAGATTTTGTCCTTTCATCTTCGACTCTTTATATAGCTCCCGGTACAATTTCGGTAGACAGTGTACAGAATGTGGTATCGAGAGTAAATAATTATAACAGGCAGCAAGGTTTTGTTCCTGCAGAGGAGGTTACGATGTCGCCAAATAAAGCTAAAAGACTTGTGACAGAATCTTGGTGGGAGAATTATGTTTCACGTCCTTTAGGAAATTTTATACGGAAACATTTCGGTGACGAAGAGAATGCGAAAACGGAAAATTCCGTCGTGTCGGGAAATGTCGGAATTATTTCTGTTAAACCGATAAAAATACCTGAGCCGGATAGAGAAATCGTGTTGAACACTCATTTACGGCGGGGAGATAACAGTTTTCAATTAATTGCAGGAGAAAGGCTGGTTTTTACCCATTTAAATGGAGATAAGCCTGCTTATATGGTTATTCGGGCAGATGCGATGCTTACCGGAAAAAGTGAGGCTTTGTTCAGGGGATTATCGGGTAATATCCCGTTTGCATGGTCGATTACTTTTTTTGTATTGGCCGGAATGTTTTTGTTTTTATCCGGATATCATAGATGGGTACTTCCTCGTCCCTCCGGAGACATACAAGGAAATTTTCGTACGGTAAAGGAGGTGTTCCGTGAGTTTTGGAAGACTTTTGTCTCTTTTTTTCGAAAAAAAGAAATCGGAATCGGCATTCTTTTTATGTTGACTTATCGATTGGCAGAATCGCAATTGTTGAAACTTGCTTCTCCTTTTATGCTTGATGACCGGGATGCCGGAGGATTGGGATTAACGACCGGAGAAGTCGGGATGGTTTACGGAACTGTGGGAGTCATTGCTTTGACTATCGGTGGAATATTGGGCGGAATAGCTGCATCCCGAAAGGGATTGCATTTCTGGTTGTGGCCGATGGCTTTGGCTATATCTTTACCTAATTTGGTTTATGTTTATTTGTCTTATATGCAACCGGAAAGCCTGTTGTGGATAAATATTGCGGTTGCGGTTGAACAGTTCGGTTATGGATTCGGTTTCACGGCTTATATGTTGTACATGATCTATATCTCGGAAGGAGAACACAAGACCGCTCATTATGCAATTTGTACGGCATTTATGGCTCTCGGGATGATGATTCCCGGAATGGCGGCGGGGTGGATCGAAGAGCTTATAGGGTATAACCGTTTCTTTATATGGGTGATGATTTGTACATTACCGGGATTTGCCGTGTTGCCGTTTTTGAAGATAGACCGGACATTCGGGATCAATGAAGATACCGATGAAAAAAGTTGAGACAGAGAGTATAAAGCTTGGCGGATAAGAATCTTATTTTGAAAAAATAGTGTAATTTCGCCGATATAAAAAATTGGTATAAAAGTGACAATAGAAGAATTATATTCGATATTTAAAGAGCATCGTATTATTACGACGGATAGCCGTAGATGCGTCTGTGATTCTATTTTTTTTGCATTAAAAGGTGAGAATTTTAATGGAAATGACTTTGCTTTACGAGCTTTGTCCGAAGGGTGTGCTTATGCTGTTGTAGATGACCCTGAATTGGCAACGGATGAGCGTATTATTTGGGTAAATGACGTTTTGCAGACATTGCAAGCTCTGGCAAAGCTTCATCGTAGGGTGTTGAATATTCCGGTAATTGCTATTACCGGAACTAACGGTAAGACGACGACCAAGGAGTTGACCGCAGCTTGCTTATCTCAGAAATATAATGTTCTGGCAACGGAAGGAAATTTGAATAACCATATCGGAGTGCCTCTTACTTTATTGAAGCTGACAAAAGCTCATGAAATAGCGGTTATCGAAATGGGGGCAAGCCACCCCGGAGAAATTAAAGCATTAGCGAACATAGCCGAACCGAATTTCGGAATTATTACAAATGTCGGGAAAGCGCATTTGCAAGGTTTCGGTTCATTTGAAGGGGTGATAAAAACCAAATGTGAGTTATATGACTATATTCGCCAACGAGGCGGGCACATATTCCTGCACCATGAGAATATTGTTCTGCAGCCGAAAAGCGAAGGTATCGAGAAAAGCGAGTATGGGGAGACTCCGGGATTATTTGTTTCCGGGAAATTGACGAGCTGTTCTCCGTATTTATCATTTGACCTTATGAGGCAGGGGGGAAGTCCGGTTACTGTTAATACGCATCTTATAGGAAATTATAATTTGTCGAATGCGCTGGCTGCCTCTGCTATTGCAGCGTATTTTAAAGTCCCTGATATGGCTATTAAAAAAGCTTTGGAAGAGTATGAGCCTCAGAACAGGCGTTCGCAACTGCTGAAAACGGGGAACAATACGCTGATTTTAGATGCTTATAATGCTAATCCTACCAGTATGAATGCTGCGTTGGATAATTTTATCGCAATGGATGCTTCCCATAAGGCCGTTATCCTCGGGGATATGGGTGAACTCGGAGCCGACAGTGAAGCCGAACATCGGAAAATTGTTGACAAATTGAGAAATGCCGGATTTGACAAGGTTATTCTTTGCGGCACGGAATTTGTTAAAGTAGCGGGTGGACTGGAGTGTTATCCTGCGACAGAAACCTTGACGGATTCTCTGAAGTCGGATCCGCTAAAAGGGTTTACTATCTTGGTAAAAGGTTCTCGATTTATGCAACTTGAAAAATGTATTGATCTGTTATGATAGTAACAAAACCGGATGCCCTTGTATTGGATATGGACGGGACTCTTTGGGATGCCGTAGATACTTATACTTTGTGTTGGAATAAGGCTTTTGAAGAAATAGGTGTTTCTACCGTATTGAGGAGAGAAGAGTTGTTGAAACTGATGGGAACGCCTATCGATGAAATTATGCGGGTAATTACTCCCGGAATGACTTCTGAAGATCGAGAAAAGTTTGTAGCTCGGGTTCATGAAATAGAGGCTCGGGAACTGCCGGTACGAGGAGGAAGATTATTTGATGGAGTAAAGATTGGAATTGAAAGGTTATCAACGATATACCGGCTTTTTTTATTGAGTAATTGCGAGAAAGGAGAATTGCAGATTTTTGCTAAATTTGCAGAAATAGAAGAGTGGATATCCGGTTCTATTTCATTTGGAGATACCTATCTGCAAAAAGGAGAGAATATGCGGTTGCTTCAGCAGAGATTTCAATTGAAGAGCCCTGTATATATAGGCGATACTGATGGTGACGGTGTGCAGGCACGTTTGGCCGGTTGGCCTTTTGTTTTTGTCCGGTATGGTTTCGGATCGACCGATCGTTTTGATTTGGCATTTGATTCGTTTTCTGAATTAACCGATTATTTTATGAATTTATCGTAAAGAATATATGTACGCAAAAAATTTTACAACCGAGATTGAATTACGGAAGAGCAAGATACAATCCGTAATATGCAGGAGTGGGGCGGATGCTTTTCTTGTGAGTGATAATGCAAATTTATTTTATACATCGGGAAGAGTATTTTCGGGATATACATACATTCCTGCGGAAGGTGAGATGATTTATTTTGTTCGTCGTCCGGTGGGATTGTCGAGAGAAAATGTCGTTTATATTCGCAAGCCGGAACAAATTCCGGATGAATTGAGTCGTTTGGGCATTGCTCTGCCGCGAGTTTTGTTACTTGAAAATGACTCGTTGACTTATAATGAGTCGATACGGCTGAGGAATATTTTTTCTGAAGCAAAAATCGAAAACGGGACTCCTTTGATACGAGGGGTGCGGACGATAAAAACTCCTTATGAAATAGGATTGATTCGGGAATCTGCAGCGCATCATTCATCTATGTACCGTAAAGCTCCTTCTGTCTATAAACAAGGGATGTCGGATGTGGAGTATTCGATAGAACTCGAAAGATTAGCTCGATTACATGGGTCTTTAGGTCTGGTGCGTATTTTCGGAAAAAGTATGGAAATATATATGGGAAGTGTTCTTGCTGGAGAAAATGCAGATGAGCCTTCGCCTTATGATTTTGCTCTTGGCGGAGCGGGGCTCGACCCTTCGCTTCCTATTAGCAGTAACGGTTCTATCATGAAACCGGGGAATACCATTATGGTCGATATCGGGGGTAATTTCACCGGATATATGAGTGATATGTCCCGGGTATTTTCTTTGGGAGAAATTCCGGAGAAAGCCAGAGAAGCGCACGATGTGTCGTTGGAAATACAGTCGGAAATCGAGAAGATGGCAAAACCGGGTGTTGCGGCATCAGAGATATATGATCTGGCTTTTGATATTGCAAAAAAAGCGGGATTTGAAGCTAATTTTATGGGGCATCGTCAAAAGGCCGGTTTCATAGGTCACGGGGTCGGTATAGAATTAAATGAAGCTCCAGTGTTTGCTCCGCGTTCAAAAGACATTTTAGCGGAGGGAATGGTTTTTGCATTGGAGCCTAAGTTTGTCATACCTCAAGTCGGAGCTGTCGGAATAGAGAATACCTTTGTTGTTACAGCTTCCGGAATAGAAAAACTGACCCAATGTGAGGAGGGAATTTTGCCATTAGATTAAGAGACAGTCTAAACTTTTTCGGATATTTTTTATTGGAAAATTTAAACGAGATCGAAGGTCTTGTCATAGGAGCAGCCGGTAAACATATATAATCAAATTTGTGTTTACCGGCTGCTCCTATAAATATAATTGTGCTTCTGAATCGGTATAATTCATTTCAAAAAGCAGTAGATTTTTTATTAAAATAGAAAAAAAGAAAGTCTATTATTAAATAATTTATATATTTGTTCCTGCACTTTAAATTTTATCCGATATAAAATAAAAGTGTTTGATCTGTGAGAATATCGAAAAATATATAAATATGAAAAATACACCAATTGACTATGATATTGTAAATGAGACTATCGATGAGATGAGTATTCCAGATTTCGGAAAGGCAACTATTCGGGAGGTAGTCGCAATCGCATCACGTCTTGAAGAAAAAACAGGACAGGAATTTATTCATATGGAGATGGGAGTTCCGGGATTGCCTCCTGCCGCTGTCGGAGTAGAAGCTGAGATTGAAGCGTTACGTAACGGAGTTGCTTCGATTTATCCGGTTATAGACGGATTGCCTCGTCTGAAGAAAGAAGCTGCACGTTTTGTAAAAGCATTTATCGATGTTGATGTCGATCCGCAAGGTTGTGTCCCGGTAGTCGGTTCTATGCAGGGTACATTTACATCGTTTTTAGTGGCAGGTCAATGCAATCCGGAAAAAGACACGATTCTTTTTATCGATCCCGGTTTCCCTGTACAAAAACAACAAATAGTGGTACTTGGGTATAAGTATGAAGCTTTTGATGTGTATGATTTTCGAGGAGATAAGCTTCGGGAAAAATTGGAAAGTTATTTGGAAAAAGGAAATATCGCTGCTGTTATTTATTCCAATCCCAATAATCCTTCATGGATATGTCTCAAAGATGAAGAGTTGAGGACAATAGGAGATTTGGTAAATAAATATGACGTAATAGTTTTAGAAGACCTTGCTTATTTTGCAATGGATTTCCGAAAAGAATTGGGAACTCCTTTTCAGCCGCCTTACCAACCTACTGTTGCTCGTTATACCGATAATTATTTATTGTTGATATCGGGTTCTAAAGCGTTTAGTTATGCAGGACAGCGGATAGGTGTGGTCGTGATTTCCGATAAGTTGTATCATCGTGTGTATCCCGGGTTGACCGATCGTTATGGCGGAGGAACATTCGGATCGGTTTTTATTCATAGGGCTTTGTATGCAATATCTTCTGGGGTAAGCCATTCGGCGCAATATGCCATGGCCGCAATGATGAAGGCCGCTTCTGATCGGGATTTCGCATTTTTGGAAGAAGTAAAGGAATATGGACATAGAGCAAAGCGGTTAAAGGATATTTTTCTTCGGCACGGTTTTCATCTGGTATATGATACTGATTTAGGAGAACCTTTGGCTGATGGTTTTTATTTTACGATCGGTTATCCCGGAATGACAGGTGGAGAATTGATGAAAGAATTAATTTATTATGGTGTAAGTTCTATTTCTCTTATTACAACGGGAAGTCGTCAGGAAGGGATTCGGGCTTGTACTTCTTTTATCAAAGATAATCAGTATGATTTGTTGAACGAACGTTTGTCTCTGTTTGCCCGTCATCATAGCATATAAAGTTTTTCTGTCGATAGGATTGATTTAATGTTAATGATCTGCACTCCAAAAGTTAGATAAAAAACTTTTGGGGTGTATTTTTTATGATAACAATTGAGTAAAGCGGGATTTTTTTATTTTATTGGATTAATGCTTTTTCTTGAATTAATCTTTTTTACTTGAACAAAAAAGCTTGCCAACCCGTTTGTTAAGAATATATAGGAGGTTGTTTTTATGGATAAGAAACTTTTTATGAATCATGTTTCTACTTTATTCTTTCGTACTTCATCGAAGGAAATAAAACCGGGGACTCGATTTAAACAATTACGGGAATGGAATATTTTGTTGGCAGTATCTTTTGTAGAAATGGTAAAAGAAGAATATCAGGTAGAATTGAATAAAAAGGACTTTTTATATAATGATACGATAGAAGATTTGTATCGCTGTGTATGCAGCAGGCAATAAAAAATTGCTGAGAATTTTATTCGAAATAAAATGATATTCTTCAGATTTTGAATCGTTTGAAAAGAAAGAATGGTCGATTATTTCAGGTTAAAAAATGTGAAAAATTCGAAGGCCATTTGTATTGGACAGAACAATCAAGATTATTTTCATAAAAAATTAAATATGCTCTGAATAATGAAAAAAGAAGTAAGTTTGGTATTTCGGGGGTTGACATTGCACTCGCCTTTAATTTCGGTTGTTTTGGTTACCCGGCAACATGCAGATACTTTACGGCTTCGACTGGATGGCATATTGAATCAGTGTACTACTTTTGATACGGAAGTCGTGATCGTGGATCGGGGATCGAATGATGAGACAGGAGATATTTGTCAGGAGTATAAGGCTCTGTATCCTGATAAGGTGCGGTTTTATACACGTGTTCCGGGAGATTTTCCTGAAAAAAGCCGAATTATACGGCTGAGAGGTGATCTTGGTATAATATGCCGGGATGAGGAGCTCTGGAGTGATATTTTCAAGTTGCAGCGTCAGGGCTCTTTTTTGATGACTCATCCAGAGTATGATCTGTGTTTTCACAATGTGCGGGGTAGTAATATGCAGTATATGCGTTCCCGTGATTATTCTCCCGGGGAAATTACTTCAGGGAGGTTATTCAGGTATTATTCGCCTTTGTTTCGTTTATCAGGACGTCACTCAGCACATCATTTTTCATTGTATGAGAAAATTGGCGGGGATATTTTTACCCGATATTCATTTCGGGGGAAAATACGTTGTCTCGGTAATATTTATTCCGAAATGGTAGATAATACAAGTCGGAAAGCGAATTTACCTTTTCTTAAAAATAATTTTAGCCGGTAAGATGTGATATGAGCTTTGAACTATTTTCTAAAAAAAATGTTTTTTAGAACGTCTTCGACGAATGTTTTGTATGAAGAGATTGGGTGAAATCTGATACCCGATTTTAGGTAAAAGCAATCTTAAGTTTTGTCAGATTGAGGTTCGATACGAGAATCGATAAAATAGAATAATAATATGTGCGGAATTGCAGGTGTAGTAGGAGAAGTTCCTAATATGAAGTCGTTACTAAAAAAGATGTCGCAAGTGCAGCTTCATCGAGGTCCGGATAATATGGGTTCATGGATATCTTGGGTAGTTGATTCTGAAATAGGAATGATTCATAACCGGTTGGCGGTAAAACAGATAAAAGGCGTTTCGGAACAGCCTTATATGGATGAGGATACCGGACTTATTCTGGTTTGCGATGGTAATATATATAATCATGTCGAACTGAGAAAATTATTGAGCCGTTATTATACATTTCATTCCGATACGGAGGAAGAGGTTATCTTGAAGGCTTATCATCGTTGGGGGAGATCATGTCTCGATCGTTTTAACGGAATTTTTGCTATTGCGATATATGATCGGTCGGCAAAAACTCTTTTTATGGCGCGAGATCGGTTTGGAGTAAAACCTCTTTATTTTTCTTTACAGAAAGGGAATTTATATTTTGCTTCTGAGATAAAAGCCCTATTTGCTGCCGGTATTCGCAAACAGATGTCATCTTGTCGCTGGGCTGGATATTTGGTTTATTCTACGTATGGAATGCCTTATGAAACATTTTGGGATGAAGTGTATCAGCTTCCGGCTGGATATTGCTTGTTTTTTAATTCTTCATCTTTGGATGTACGGCAATGGTATGAATTCGATAAAGCAGTACAGTCTGTCGAAATTCCTGACTCGGAGACAGAAGCAGCAGAACGTTTTTTATCATTGGCAGAGGAGAGCGTCCGCTATAATTTAGATGCGGCTGTTCCGGTCGGATTCAATCTGTCCGGAGGAATCGATTCCTCATTTTTGTTAGGTCTTATACATCGGTTATTTCCTCATGATCCGTTTAAAGTATATTCTTATTATGGCGGAGATAAATTTTCAGATGAAATTTTATGGACAGAGGAAATGCTTTCACATACAGAATATCATTTGGAACAGGTACAACTTACTCCTGATATAGTGGTGAAAGAAGCTGTAAAAATCGCCCGAGTACAGGATGAACCTTATGACGGATTTTCATCATTGGCTTATGCTCGTTTATTTAGGACTGCTCATCGTCAGGGGACTACTGTCTTGTGTGACGGACTCGGCCTTGATGAGGTTTGGGCAAGTTATCCGAGAAAAGGGGATATGGACCAATCCGTAATTTGTTCTTGCTTGAAGTCCGATTTTAAAGAATTGGCGCATTTACCTGAATATCCGCATCCTTTTCGGGATGAAGAAGATAATCTGAGATATAGAGATTTGTTTTATGAACGTATTCCGCATATTCTTCGGTTTAATGATCGGGTGAGTATGATGCATTCTACCGAACTCCGGAAACCGTTTTTAGACCATCGTTTGATTGAATATGCTTTTGCTTTACCGCATTATATGAAAGAACGTTCTTGTCAGGATAAGTGGATGATTCGCCAGATAGCCTCTCGGTTACTCCCGAAAAATGTTCGTTTGGCACCGAAAGGAGAAGCCGGACGTTCTTCTCGATTATGGCTATCGAATGAACTGCAAAATTGGGTAGGAGAATCTATTGACGGTCTGAGAGAAAGTGTTGCGTCTGACTGGATTGACGGGGAACAACTAAACCGACAATGGAACAGTTTTTTGGAAAAAGGAACAACAGCCCCTCAACATTTATGGAAATGGATCAATTTACATATTATGTTGAATAAGGTCGTTTAGTGCATTTAGATAGACTTTAACTCACAAAGTTCTTCATTATAATACCTGAATTGTATCCGAGATTTTCTGTTTGGTTTATGGATATAGTTTTCGATAGGCCTTTATACGTTGTTGGATGTTTTTAGCAAGGCATTCGCTGTAAAGCCACGGTTCTGCGCCATGAAAGTCTCCGGTGTTGATGATCCCGAGAATAGGGGTATATTCGCTGCCGCTATAACCGGATAGGATAAGAACATTGTGTTCTGGAGATAAGGTGACGGTAATAGTATCATGAAGAATTGCCGGAGTAGCATCGGTTTTCCAGTTGACCGGATTTATGCACATAGCGGACGGAACACTTATTACAGGCTTTATATATTTTATATCAGAAACTGAGTTATAACAGATTGTAACACCGAGATCGAGAGAATCTTTTGCAGCTCGGAGGTTCTTACATTCTGTCGTGTCTTGGGGAGTGACTTTGTAGCCGAGAACATAGGCGGCAACCATCCGTTTCTTGACATCATCGGGCATCGTTTTTATGAGTTCGACAACCGATTTTCCTCCCTGACTGAACCCGGCTAAGATGAACGGGCGATTATTATTATTTGTGTTGATGAAATATTGAAATGCTTTTTGGACATCGTTGAATGAAACCGTATGATAGCGCCGATTGATGGTGTCTTCATTGCATGTAGCCCAAGAGTTAAGAGTAATGTGCCGGTAATATGGAGCATAAAAGTTATTTTTCTGTCCCATATATTGGGCTATTTTGGAGATTTCGATAGCCATATCATCTCGGTGATCTTTAATATTGACCGGATCGGCATAGTGGCATATTTGTCCGTCATTGGTGTACCAGTCAAATTCCCATGTTGAAACTATATAGAATATATCTGCACCGGAATCATCCGTATCATTGAGGTTTATGTACCACATCTTGCTGTCTGTATAATCCGGTTCAGAAGGAATATAGGCATTTTCGATATTAGAATGACGAGAGTTGCAAGCACTCCATATCATCATTAATAAAATTATATATATGATTTTATACATAAAGACTCTTTTATACACAGTTTATATTACATTAGATTATGTTTGCTCTATAAAATAAGGGTTCTTGAAAGATTTGTTTATTTAATTTTGAGGATACGTAGATATTTGTTAAAGTAAAATTTTCAATAGACAAAGGTATTATAATTTTTTATAAGAAAAAAGAGTTGATATTTTGATTATTGTTGCATACTTTCCCACAAACATTTTCTCTTTTTCGCTTCGGCTTTTTATATAGTTTTGCTTTTATCACTATCTTTGTGACTGAGACCAGTCTGAATTTTGCACGAATCAGGCTTGGGAATTTCTTTTGAGGATATTGGGGAGTTTTTGTGGGGATAATAGCCAGATAAATGAAAACGGGAAAACAGTTCGGAAGATAACATAAAAATGACCTGACAGGATTTCTTTATTGGAAAATTTAGACAGGTTTTAAAACAGAAGAAGATTTATGAAATTTACGGAGCAAGAAATACAGGGAGTATTTGTGATCGAGCCTCAAAAATTCGGAGATGCTCGGGGTTATTTTATGGAAACTTATCGGAAAGAAATATTTGATCGTTATGTCGGAGAGATAAATTTCGTGCAAGATAACCAGTCTCATTCTACGTATGGAGTGTTGAGGGGATTACACTATCAAAAAGGTAACTATTCGCAAGCAAAACTGGTAAGAGTTTTGAATGGTCGGGTACTCGATGTCGCGGTCGATTTGCGAAAATCTTCTCCTACTTTCGGAAAATATGTAATGGTAGAACTATCGGAAGAAAATAATAAACAATTGTTTATCCCTCGTGGATTTGCTCACGGTTTTTTGGTATTGAGCGATACTGCGACGTTTGCCTATAAAGTCGATAATGTATATGCGCCTGATCAGGAAGCAACATTAATGTATGATGATCCTTCAGTCGGTATAAAATGGCCGTTGGCAGCGGAGAAATTACTACTTTCTGCTAAAGATTTGAACGGGAAATATTTGGCTGATGCCGACTGCTTTGAATAGAACAGAGGATTTGTTTGTTTTGCGAAAATAAGAAACAGGGTGTAACATTACACCCTGTTTCTTATTTTGGAAATGTCATTATCATTTAGCTTCCCAGCCTAATGCGCTGGCACCTAATACTGCAGCATCGCTCTCTTTCAATTCGGAGAACATGATTTTCACTTTACCTTTATAAATATTTAGTGTGTTGCGATCCATAGCTTCTTTGATCGGTTTCAAAATGAGATCGCCGGCTTTAGCCAAACCTCCGAACAATATGATTGCTTTCGGACTTGAGAATGCAATGAAGTTAGCAAAAGCTTCCCCTAATATTTTGCCTGTATAATCGAAGATTTCCAAAGCCAACTTGTCTCCGGTAATGGCAGCATCATATACGTCTTTAGAAGTAATATCTTGGATAGGAATTTGGCGCAGACTGCTTGGGTCGTTGCGAACTTCAAGAAATTCCCTTGCCGTGCGTGCAACACCGGTAGCTGAAGTATAAGCTTCAAGACAGCCCGTACGGCCGCAACCGCAGAGTCTTCCGTTATTCGGACGAACGATTACGTGTCCTAATTCTCCGGCAAATCCGTCGTGCCCATATACTAATTGTCCGTTAACAACGATACCGCTACCTACTCCTGTACCTAAAGTGATCATGATAAAATCTTTCAGACCACGGGCTGCTCCGTAAGTCATTTCTCCGATAGCTGCCGCATTGGCGTCGTTTGTTAAAGAGACAGGAATGCCAAAACGGTCTGTCAACATTTGGGCTAAAGGAATAACTCCTCTCCAAGGTAGATTAGGCGCAAATTCGATTGTCCCGTTAAAATAGTTACCGTTCGGAGCACCTACTCCGATTCCCATGATCTTGTCCGTCGCATTGTTTTGTTCCAACAAACGGAAAAGCTCAGTATGAAGTTCGTTGACGTAATCTTCTACTTCATTAAATTTATTTGTTTTAATAGAACCGCTTGCAATAATGGTTCCGCGGGCATCTACAATGCCGAATACGGTGTTGGTTCCACCAATATCAATACCAACTACATAGGGTTTACTCATGGTCATATTGTGTGTTAAATGTTATATGATTATTTCACAAAGGTAATCGAAACTTTTTATTTTCCTTTTTTTACTGATAAAAATGCGTCAAAAAAGAGTGAAATTTTCTTTATCCTCTATTGATGTTTCAGAAAAGTGATAATCTGATTATAATTATAAAATGATTAATTTGCTATGTGGAGATAGCAATTTTGATATTAATGATTGGCAGATCAAAAAAATATAGTATCTTTGCTCCCCGAAAATGGCACAAAAATAGGTAAAATGTGCATTTTCGAAATTCAATTAATGAGAACAAATTATGAGTAATAATTTATTGAAAGGAAAAAGAGGTATCATTTTTGGTGCTTTGAATGAAATGTCTATCGCATGGAAAGTTGCCGAGAGGGCTGTTGAAGAAGGTGCGGTTATTACGTTGACCAATACTCCGGTTGCAGTGCGTATGGGACAAGTTTCTGAATTAGGAGAGAAACTTAATGCCGAGATTATTCCGGCAGATGCTACCAATGTTGAAGATCTCGAAATGGTATTTGCCAAATCAATGGAAATTTTGGGTGGAAAGATCGATTTTGTTTTACATTCGATCGGTATGTCGCCCAATGTTCGGAAAAAACGTCCTTATGATGATCTTGATTATGATCTTCTGAACAAAACTCTCGATATTTCGGCTATCTCGTTTCATAAGATGATACAGGTGGCTAAAAAGATGGATGCTATTGCAGAGAATGGTTCTATATTGGCATTGAGCTATGTTGCTGCACAACGTACTCTTTTCGGTTACAATGATATGGCCGATGCCAAAGCATTGCTTGAGTCTATAGCTCGCAGTTTTGGTTATATTTATGGACGTGAAAAGGGGGTACGTATCAATACTATTTCTCAATCTCCGACTATGACTACTGCCGGTAGCGGTGTGAAAGGAATGGAGTCGCTGATGGATTTTGCTAATCGTATGTCGCCTCTGGGAAATGCAAGTGCTGAGGAATGTGCCGATTATTGTATCGTGATGTTCTCGGATCTTACTCGTAAAGTGACTATGCAAAATTTGTATCATGACGGCGGATTCTCCAGTATGGGAATGAGTTTGCGTGCGATGACACAATACAATAAAAGTTTTGACGAATATAGAAATGAGAACGGAGATATTTGTTATGGATAATCTGTGACTCTTTAACGTGATAACAAAAAAGGAAAAGTTCTGTTCACTTTTCCTTTTTTGTTTATATATGGCAGGAACTAAAATCGTAATGTTACATCGAATCCGAAGGTTATCGGACGTCCTAATTGCATAAATCCATTGTTCTCTTTCAGGTTTTCTGCATTCATCGTTTCGAAATAAAAAGCCTGATAGCGTTTATTCAGAAGGTTTTTTCCCCATATACTTAGATCGATATTATTTTTTTGGAATGTCAAATCTCCGTTTAATAATCCGTAGAAATTTTGTGCTACATCATTAGATTCTGTCCAAAAAGTTTTTCCTCGTCCTGCGTATTCGGCATTGATAAAAATGTAGTCGAGCCAGCTTTTTTTTATTTCTATAGTATAATTCCCCGTAAGAGCTAAGGTATGTTTAGGGGCAAACGGAACGTAATTTCCCTTGTTACCATCTTCATTTGAAATAAATGTGGCATGGGTATATCCGTAAGCTGCCGTAAGTTGAAGATTATTTACAGGTGACAGGCGGACAGAAACTTCAGAGCCTTTACTGGCAGAATGTCCGGAGTTTTTTGTCGTACGTCCGAATCCATCTATGATAGAAATTTGCTGATTCCGACAGTCTATATAAAATACAGAAAAATCGATACCCAATCTTCTGTTCCATAAATCGGCACGGCCTCCGATTTCATAGTTCCAGCTGTGTTCGGGTTTGTAACGGATTGAATTATTGACATCGGTCTGATTGTTTGTCAGATGACTTAAATCGGGTAACATCGGTTTAAACCTCTGTGGGACTTTATTGAGGATTTCTGTAATCATTTTACTTCGGAGTTGTTCCTGAACGATATTAGAGAACATTTGAAAGTTGTATCCTCCTGAGCGGTATCCTCGAGCGACGGAAGCATATATAAAATATCGGGAATTGAATTTGTATTTTAATTCAAATTTCGGTAAAAGTTCCCATGTATTCATTTTGTCCTTTCCGTCGACAGATAAAGGTACGGATACAGGAATCGAAATTGCTCTTCCTCCCATTGAGGGGGGAAGGATAATATTGAAGTCTGATATAAACGGTTCATCGATAAATGTATGGTGGTTTATTTTCGTGTGTTCATAGTCGAGTCTCAATCCGATTGTCCCGGAAAGGTTTTTTATAAATAAGTTGTTGTATGTCATTTGTTTAAAAACAGCAAGCCCGAATGTCGGAGTTTTATATATTCCGTTTATATATAAATTGGGACTTTGTACTTTTAAACCTAATTGAACAGGAAGCCCGTTGATGTTTTCGAATATTGAATTTACATTATCCTCGATCATGTATTTTAATCCGTCTTCTTTAAAATTTACCGGTCCGTCGGTTCGTAAGTGGGAATAAAATCCGAAAACGCCGGCAACCCATTGCAAATTTTTGTCGGTTGTCGATTTAAAAGTTATTTCCTGAGTAATGGCGTCCTGTTTTTGTTTTTGTTGTAAGGTGAAAACAGATAAAGGGGTGAAATCCTGATCCATGTGCATATTGTCTTTCAGGAACTGATATCCGGTAATCGAGTTCATAATGTACCGGTCATGTATATATTGTAATAAAATACTGCTGGTCGATAATTTCCGGTCATAGGAAGAGCGGTCGTTATAATTGATCGGATATCGGATGTCTTTTTTTTTGTCGAACATTTGGTAAGGATAACCATCCTGATCGTTATATTCAAAATCGGAAGTAAGATTTATTTTCAGACGGGGATTGATTTTTATATAGATTTGAGCTCGTCCTCCAGCAACTTCTGTTGATCCCGAATTTTTTCCCGTTGCGATATTTTTAAAATATCCATCGTTTTTCCGGTATTTTCCGCTGACAGAGAACGCTACATATTCATTTATTTTATGACTATGGGAGAGGGCCGCATTCCATGTATTATGGTTACCGTATCCGGCTTTTATCTTCGTTCCTTGGTAATCAAAAGGAGATTTTGTGTATATATTGATTAATCCTGCCATAGTATTTCGTCCATATAAAGTACCTTGCGGACCACGCAGAATCTCTATTTTTTCAATATCCATAAAATCGAAATCGAACGAACTTTTGTCCAGATACGGAACATTATCGACATTTAATCCTACTGCCGGAGAATTGATTCGTGAACCGATCCCTCGTATATATATTGATGAAATCAGCTTAGAGCCGTAATCCGGAATATATAGATTAGGGGCTATTGACGAAAGACCTTTTAATGACATGATATGCTGTCGTTCCAGTTTTTTTTCTCCGATAATCGATATAGAACCGGGAAATTCAAAGAACCGAGTTTCTGATTTGGGAGATGATATCACCTCTATTTCGTTCAGATTCACGTTCTTGTAAATCGTACTATCCCGGTCAGATTGTTCTTTATCTATTCTGGCAAGAACTGGAAGTACCTCGGTTGCGATTAATAGAAGCAGTAGTAATTTTTTCATCCTTTTTACCTTATTTTTTGAACATACAAATTAAAGCCATAATGGTGGAGGAGGCAATCACTATATGTAGTGATTTTTAAGAAATAAAAAATTGCCGAATTCTGTATTTTGTGTAATTTTACCGAATCGAAGAGATTTTTTGTTTTTCATCATATTTATAGTAGTTGAAATTGTTTATCCGCCTGTTTGCTAATTTGTCGGTCATATATTATGCAACAATACAATGAAGACACTATCGTAGAGCAATTGCAAGATCCTCTTAAATGCAGAGAGGCGTTTGCGCAGGTTGTCGCTCATTATAGCGAGCCGTTATATTGGCAGATACGTAAGATGGTATTTTCTCATGACGATGCTGACGACCTGTTACAAAATACCTTTCTTAAAGCATGGAACAGTATTGCTTATTTTCGAGCCGAAGCCCGTTTATCTACTTGGTTGTATCGCATTGCAGTCAATGAGACGATTACATTTTTAAATAAGCAACGTCAACAGAATCATGTCCCGTTAGAAGGAGAAAACTTGTTCTTGCTTGATAAACTGGAGGCGGATGAATGGTTTGACGGGAATAGATTACAAAAACGTTTGCAGGAAGCCATATTGAAACTTCCCGAAAAACAACGTCTTGTTTTTAATATGCGTTATTTTGATGATATGAAATACGAAGAGATGTCTCACATTTTGGGAACATCGGTAGGAGCATTGAAAGCTTCGTATCATCATGCGGTTCGTAAAATCGAAGAATATTTAACATCAGATGATTAAACCTTATTGTCCGATTATAGTCTAAAAGGCAAAGATATTATGGAAAAAGATAAAGACATATTAAAGCAGGTGGGGCGTGATACAGGCATGAGAGTTCCCGATGGGTATTTTGAAAGTTTTACGTCTCGAATGGTAAGTCAATTGGACAATTTTGAGGTTGTCGAACCTGAAAAGCCGATTGTATGGCAACGTGTCAGACCTTGGTTATATATGGCGGCAATGTTTGCCGGAATAGCTTTGATGGTGCGTTTGTTCGTTCCGGAAAAAAGATCTTCCTCTGTTGTGGCGGAAACGGAAGTTTCAATAACAAATGAGAATGTAGAAGACTATTTATTTTACAGTAATGTAGATGAATATTCGGTATATGAGTATTTGGCGTTAGGAGAATAAGAGATCTGATACTTATTGTATATAAAGAGATGAAAAGAATAATTACTGCATTTTTATTTTTCGTTTTGATTTTGCCTGTATGCAAAGCGCAAGGCACTTCTCCGGAAGATCGTTACAAGAGTTTTCAAACTTATAAAAAAGAGTATCTGAAAAAGCAAATCGGTCTTACAGATAAGGAGGCTGCACATTTTTTTCCGTTGTATGATGAAATGCAGTTGAAAAAATATCGGTTGAATCGCCAAGTGCGCAGCGAGGCGAGGCGTATTGCACATTCGAAAACTCCTGTTTCGGAAAAAGAATATGCAGCATCAGCAGAAGCTCTCTCTCTATTGCCGCTTAAAGAAGCTCAGATAGAACGTGAGTATTTTATTCGTTTCAGAGGAATTCTCTCCCCGAGAAAGCTTTTTCTGTACCGTCGTGCTGAAAATTCTTTTGCAAAAGCTATGTTGCAGCATAGAGATCAAGGAAAGCAAAAGAAATAACATCTTAAAGCCGGTTTGAATTTTCCGATAAAATTATATATTCTGATTTTTGAAACTGTTTTCCTATTTTACACATCACGTAGCTCGTTATCTTCTTCGTCAGAACAGAAAAATACTTCAAAAATAGTTCTCGAAAAATGTCCGTACAAAATTTGTACAAGTTCTTAAGATTCATGAAATCCGGTTATTAATTATTATAAGTTGAGTAGTCCGATGCTCTTACTATGTTTAATATAATTGGGAAAAATTTATTGCTCGATAAAATGTACAGTTTTTTTATAAAGCTGTATATATCTCTGATTTATTTTGTACATTTGCCTTTCAATATAAGGCAAACCGTTCAAAGAAAAGGTATTAAGTAACATATAAATAAAAAAGATATGAAAAAAAACTGGGTGTTAGTTGTGGCCGTAGCTGTAGCCATAGGCTTTGTTTCTTGTAAAGCTAAAGAAAGTTCATATAAAGCGGCATACGAAAAAGCGCAGGAAAAGCCTGTTGCAGAGCAGACTTTAGCTCCGGAACCTGTCGTGACCAAGCCGGCCTCATCTTCAGATACAAGTTCTTCTCCGGTAAGGGTAAGTACAGAGAAAATTACAACGGTAAATGCCGGAGATGCTTCTAAACTGAAAATGTTCAATGTCGTTGTCGGAAGTTTTACTATCAAAACCAATGCCTCTAATTTGCAGGAGTCTTTAGTCGCAGACGGATATAATGCTTTTTTAGCACAGAATGCAAAAGGTATGTATCGTGTTATAGTCGGCAGTTTCGATGACAGACCTTCTGCTACCGAGTTGCGTGAAAGTGTGAAAGCGAAGTATCCGAATCGGTTCTCGGACGCTTGGTTGTTGATTAACGAATAAAATAAAAAAAATATTATAACAGAAAAGAAAGTGTTCTCATTGCAAGAATACTTTCTTTTTTTGTACAATAATATATATAGCCATTCTATTTTATGGGGTATATAATTGGTTTTATTGAGCTTGATTTTTAATAATTCGCATTACCTGTTCTGTTGTATTGGCAATATTGCAAAGAGTAAAGTCTTTCTGCATGGCTTGTTCCAAAGTGACGGGATATGGGAGTATAGAGAATGCCGCAAGAAATCCGGCATCTATGAGTTCTTTCGTATTTTCTACACAGCCGCCTAAAGCGATGACGGGAATGTGGTGTTTTCGGGCGACAGCGAGAATGCCCGAAGCTGTTTTTCCCATAATGGTTTGTCGGTCGAGCTTTCCTTCTCCGGTAATGATCAAATCTGCTTCGACAATGAGTTTGTCAAAACCGATTATTTCGAGTACCGTTTCTATTCCCGGTTTTAACTGGGCGTGAAAAAATGCAAGACATGCTGCTCCCATTCCTCCTGCAGCTCCTGCCCCCGAAACTTTACTGATATTTATGCCTTTCTCTTGTTCGATTATATGGGAGAAATTTCTTAGCCCTTTGTCAAGAAAACGTACTTGTTCACGGTCGGCTCCTTTTTGAGGAGCATATACATAGGCCGCACCGTTAGGACCGAAAAGCGGACTGTTTACATCGCATATTATTGTGAACCGGCAATCTTTCAGTTCCGGTAATACTCCAGACTCATCGATGGAGGCGATCCGGGTTAATATTTTTCCTCCATATCCTAAGATTGTGCCGTTTTCATCTCTGAACCGGATTCCGAGAGCTTGCAACATTCCTGTGCCGGCATCATTAGTCGCACTTCCGCCTATGCCGAGTAGGATATTCCGACATCCTCGCCGGATAGCATTTTTGATCAGTTCTCCTGTCCCGAATGTCGTTGCCTCCATCGGGTTACGTTTTTCTTTAGGTATCAGTGCTAGACCGTTGGCTGCTGCTGTTTCTATAACGGCTGTTTTCCCATCTTCTGATAAGATGTAGCCGGCATTGATCGTTTCCATTTGGGAATTATGTGCGGAACATATTATTTGTTTCCCTTTTAATTGTTGCAGTAATGTTTCGTACAATCCCTCTCCACCGTCAGAAACGGTTAGGCAGATAACTTCACATTCCGGAAATACACGGAGTATTCCCTCTCTTGCGCTTTGGGCAACGTCGGCAGAAGATACCGAACCTTTGAAAGAGTCGGATGCTATGACTATTTTTTTCATAAAGATGTATTTGGCTTACAGATTGGGTGAAAAAGTACAGTCTTTATTTCGAAAAAACAAATTATTTAAAATTTTTCCTCGAATATTTGTTTTTTCAAATTCATTCTATACATTTGCACTCAACAAACAGAGTGAAATGTAAAGATGAATACGATTTTAGTAAATACATATTGGTGGCAATTCTTACAACTCCCGTAGTCGTGAGAAGCAACCTTATGTAATTAAAAATATATACCGTATAAAGAGGTTTGCCAACACGGCAAACCTCTTTTTTTATATCCCGAAAACAGATAGTGAAAACGAAAAAATAAGACAATATGAAAGATTATCAAGTAAATGATGATGGTTATTATGGAGAATTTGGAGGGGCGTACGTTCCTGAAATTCTTTATGGATGTGTAGAGGAGTTAAGGAAGAACTATCTTCCCATTATTCAAAGCGAGTCATTCAAAAACGAGTTTGACGGTTTGTTGCGTGACTATGTCGGTCGTCCCTCACCTCTTTATCTTGCCCCTCGGCTATCCGAGCGGTATGGTTGTCGCATCTATCTTAAACGAGAAGATCTTAACCATACCGGAGCACATAAGATCAATAATACTATAGGACAGATCTTGATTGCCAAACGAATGGGTAAGAGACGTATTATTGCCGAGACCGGAGCGGGACAACACGGTGTCGCAACGGCTACGGTTTGTGCTCTTATGAATATGGAGTGTGTTGTTTATATGGGAAAAACCGATGTCGAGCGGCAGCATATTAATGTACAGAAAATGGAAATGCTCGGTGCTACGGTTTACCCGGTGACATCAGGCAATATGACGCTAAAAGATGCTACGAATGAGGCGATACGAGACTGGTGCTGTCATCCTTCGGATACCTATTATATAATCGGATCTACAGTAGGACCGCATCCTTATCCCGATATGGTAGCCCGCTTGCAGTCGGTGATTAGTGAGGAGATACGGAAACAACTCTCTTTGCAAGAAGGACGGGATTATCCTGATTACCTTATTGCCTGTGTCGGTGGCGGCAGTAATGCTGCCGGAACGATTTATCATTATGTTAATGACGATCGGGTAAAAATAGTTCTTGCGGAGGCCGGAGGAAAGGGTATCGATACTGGTATGTCCGCAGCTACTATACAACTTGGCAAAATCGGGATTATTCATGGCAGCAAGACTCTTGTTATGCAGAGCCAGGACGGGCAAATTGAAGAACCTTATTCTATTTCTGCCGGACTCGATTATCCCGGTATAGGGCCTATCCATGCAAACTTGGCGACAAATAAACGTGCAACGGTTTTAGCTATAAATGATGATGAGGCATTAAACGCCGCATTTGAGTTGACAAGACTTGAAGGCATTATTCCGGCACTTGAATCGGCACATGCTTTGGGAGCTCTCGGAAAACTTCGTTTCCGTCCTGAGGATGTGGTTGTGCTTACCGTTTCGGGCAGAGGGGATAAAGATATGGAAACTTATATTCGTGAAATGAAAAATAAATGAAAAGTCAGATGAAAACATTCGATTATACAACACGAAGTAAAAAAGTATTAGGAGATCTGCATACGCCTGTAAGTATCTATCTTAAAGTTCGTGATATTTATCCTCAGTCGGCACTTATGGAAAGTTCCGACTATCATGCAGGAGAAAACAGCCTTTCGTTTATAGCTCTCTGTCCGTTGGCGAGTATCGGGGTAAACAGCGGAGTCTGTACAATGACATTTCCCGATGGATGCAGAGAAAAGAGGATGATCGATGAATCATTTACCGTAGAAAAGGCTATAAACGATTTTATCTCCCGATTCAGAGTATCCGGTGACGAGAGCCGGGTATGTGGGTTATATGGTTACACGACATTCAACGCTGTGAAATATTTCGAGAATATTCCCGTAAAAGAGAGCCATGATGAATGCAATGATGCTCCGGATCTGCTTTATATTCTTTATAAACAGGTGATTGTATTTAACCATTTTAAAAATGAATTGACTTTGGTTGAGATGCTTTCTGAAGGAGAGGGCACTACTCTTAACGAACTGGAGTCGGTTATCGAAAATAGAAATTTCGCTTCATATAATTTTTTTCTTACCGCGCCTGTATATAGCACTGTTACCGATGAACAACACAAGGCTAACGTGCGTAAAGGTATAGAGCATTGTTTGCGTGGCGATGTTTTTCAAATTGTTCTTTCTCGTCGTTTTATCCAGCCTTTTTCGGGTGATGACTTTAAAGTGTATAGAGCGTTGCGTTCTATCAATCCGTCTCCTTATTTGTTTTATTTCGATTTCGGAGGGTATCGTATATTCGGGTCTTCACCCGAAACGCATTGCAGGATAGAAAACGGTAAGGCGTACATAGATCCTATTGCCGGAACGACCCGACGTACAGGAGATATTTGCAAAGACAGGGAGCTTACCGAAACGCTTCTTGCCGATCCGAAAGAGAATGCCGAACATGTGATGCTGGTCGATCTGGCAAGAAATGATCTCAGCCGGAATTGTCATGATGTGAATGTTCTGTTTTATAAAGAACCTCAGTATTATAGTCATGTGATACATCTCGTTTCTCGAGTGTGCGGACAACTTGATTCGGAAGCTAATCCGGTCGGGACGTTTATCGATACTTTTCCGGCGGGAACTCTTTCCGGTGCTCCTAAAGTACGGGCCATGCAACTGATTTCTGAGATAGAGCCTCATAACCGAGGTGCTTATGGCGGTTGTATCGGGTTTATCGGATTCAACGGAGATCTTAATCAAGCGATAACGATACGTACTTTTGTAAGTCGTAACCATGAATTGTGGTATCAGGCAGGAGGCGGAATTGTAGCGCACAGCAAAGAAGAGAATGAATTGCAAGAAGTGAATAATAAGTTGGGAGCTTTGAAAAAAGCCATCGATATGGCAGTAACTTTGAAAAATTAGAAGATATGGAAAAGATATTGATATTTGATAATTATGACTCGTTTACCTACAATTTATTGCATCTGGTGCACGAGTTAGGAGAGACCGATGTCGAGGTGTGTCGGAATGATAAAATTACGCTTGACGAAATAGAACGTTTCGATAAAATTATACTTTCGCCCGGTCCTGGCGTTCCGGAAGAAGCGGGGTTATTGTTGCCATTGATACGACGTTATGCTCCTACGAAGAGTATTTTAGGAGTTTGTCTCGGTCATCAGGCTATTGGTGAGGCTTTCGGCGCAGTATTGGAAAATCTGAAGGAGGTATATCATGGGGTGCAGACTTCTGTGGAAATTATTACGGACGACTTGCTTTTTACGGGATTGCCCCGAGAAATACAAGTAGGTCGTTATCATTCCTGGGTGGTCAGTCCTGATGGATTTCCGGCAGAGCTCGAGATCACGGCGAGAGATGCTTCCGGACAGATCATGGCGCTTCGACACAGAAAATATGATGTACGTGGCATACAGTTTCATCCCGAATCGGTATTAACACCTGAAGGGCATACGATTATTCGCAATTTTCTTTATCATTAAAATAAAAACGGAAATGAAGCAAATTCTATATAAGTTGTTCGAACATCGGTATCTTGGGAGAACCGAAGCTCGGGATATACTTCAAAATATCGTACAGGGTAAGTACAATGATGCGCAGATAGCCTCTTTAATTACAGTATTCTTAATGCGGAACATCTCAGTCGAGGAACTGACAGGATTTCGGGATGCTTTACTCGAAATGCGTATTCCGGTCGATCTTTCCGAATATGCTCCTATCGATATAGTCGGTACTGGAGGTGACGGAAAAAATACGTTCAATATTTCTACTGCGGCGTGTTTTGTCGTAGCAGGAGCAGGTTATCCCGTTGTGAAACATGGAAACTACGGAGCTACTTCGGTAAGCGGGGCAAGTAATGTTATGGAGCAGCACGGTGTACAATTTACTTCTGATATGAGTCGTCTTCGTAAGAGTATGGATATGTGTAATATTGCCTATTTGCATGCACCTCTTTTCAATTCGGCCATGAAAGCCGTTGCTTCTGTTCGTAAAGCTTTGGGAGTACGTACGTTTTTCAATATGCTCGGTCCGCTGGTCAATCCGGCCTTGCCGAAATATCAGTTGCTCGGAGTTTATAATTTGTCGCTATTGCGTCTTTACAATTATGTCTTTCAGGGGAGCGATACTCGTTTTGCCGTAGTGCATGGTCTCGATGGATACGATGAAATTTCATTAACGGGAGAGTTTAAGGTTGCGACTTCTACTACTGAGACGATCTATACTCCTGAAAGTATAGGTTTTAACCGTTATTGTGAACAAGATCTCGATGGGGGAAAATCTCCGGATGAAGCTGCTCGTATATTTGATCGTGTATTGCAAGGTGAAGCTACACCGGCGCAAGCCGACTGTGTGATTGCTAATGCAGCGTTTGCTATTCGGGTAATTGAGCCGGAAAAATCTCTGGCAGACTGTATTGCCTTAGCTCGTGAATCTATGGAAAGTGGAAGAGCATTAAAGACATTGAAAATGTTTGTCGAACTTAATTCTTGATTCGAAGATGAATATTCTAGATAAAATAGTTGCAAATAAGCGAATCGAAGTGCAGCGACATAAAGAAGCCTATACTGTGGATATGCTTTTAGGAAGCGAACAAATGATGCGCAGTACTGTTTCCCTGAGCCGTGCATTGTCAGAATCTTCTTCAGGTATAATAGCTGAGTTTAAACGTCGTTCTCCTTCAAAAGGGTGGATACATCGGGATGCCGATGTCGAAAGAGTTGTGCTTGATTATCAACGGGGTGGAGCATCTGCATCTTCTATATTGACTGATTATACTTATTTTGGAGGAACGGTTGCCGATTTGTGTAAAGTCCGGAAAAGTATTGATATACCTCTTTTACGTAAAGAGTTTGTAATCGACGAATACCAGATTTATCAAGCAAAAGCGATAGGTGCGGATGCCGTATTGCTCATCGCTGCAGTACTTGATCGGAAGACTTGTCGTCGTTTTACTGATTTGGCTCACAGTCTCGGAATGGAAGTTTTGCTCGAGTTGCATGAAGAAAAAGAACTCGACTATTTGGATACCGGAGCTGATATGATAGGAGTTAACAATCGTGATTTGACGACCTTTGAAACTCGGGTGGAACACTCGTTCGATATGGTCAGATATTTGCCTTCGGATAAAATCTGCATATCGGAAAGCGGGATTTCTTCCCCCGATACGGTTAGAGCTTTGCGTCGGGTGGGATTCAGAGGATTTTTAATGGGAGAGAATTTTATGAAAGAGGTTCGACCCGGTGCAGCCTTGAGCCAGTTTGTGAAGCAGTTAAACGGTGGAGAAGATGTTGGTTAAAGTATGTGGTATGCGTGATGGGGAGAATATTCGGTTGGTGGAGAATCTGTCGGTCGATCTCATAGGTTTTATTTTTTATCCCCGTTCTCCTCGTTATGTAAATTCCTTGCCTGAGTACCTGCCACGATCTGCAGGACGAGTAGGGGTTTTTGTAAATGAAGAATTGTGTGTGATCGAAGATACGGTAATTCGATACGGACTTACGCATGTGCAGTTGCATGGAAGTGAAACCCCTTCTGTGTGCGAGGCATTGAGGCAACGAGGAATACAGGTGATTAAAGCCTTTTCTGTATCTGTTCCAGATGATTTGATGGCTACCGGGAGATATGACGGGTGTTGTGATTTTTTCTTGTTCGATACTTCTACATCAGGTTATGGCGGTTCAGGGTGTTCGTTCGATTGGGGTATATTGCAACATTATACGGGAAACGTCCCTTTTCTTATAGCTGGAGGTATAGGAGAGAATGATGCAGAGAGAGTTTTAGATTTCAGGCATCCGCAATTTGCAGGGGTAGATTTGAACAGCCGTTTTGAAGTTTCTCCCGGAATAAAAGATATAGAAAAATTAGACCGAATTATAACAAAGTTAAAGAGATGAATCGAATACAACAATTGTTTGGCCGTAAAGAAAAAGATATTCTTTCGGTCTATTTTACAGCCGGATATCCGGCGTTTGATATTACTCGTGAGATTATTGGAGAATTACAACGTCAGGGAATCGATATGGTAGAAATAGGAATCCCTTTTTCAGATCCTATGGCCGATGGAATCGTGATTCAGAATGCGGCTGCAAAGGCTTTGCAGAACGGTATGTCATTGAGTAAACTCTTCGGGCAGCTTCGAAATATCCGTTCCGAAGTAGATATTCCGTTAATCTTGATGGGGTATCTTAACCCTATAATGCAATATGGTTTTGAGAACTTTTGCCGAAGTTGCCATGAAGTAGAAGTAGATGGAGTAATAATCCCGGACTTGCCGTTCAAAGATTATCTTGAAGAGTATAAGCCCGTAGCAGATCGTTATGATCTGAATGTAATAATGCTTATTACCCCTGAAACTTCCGAAGAACGTATCCGATTTATCGACCGGAATACAGAAGGATTTATCTATATGGTATCTTCTGCGGCGACGACCGGTGCGCAGCAGTCGTTCGATGAAGTTAAGCAGGAATATTTCCGTCGTATAGCTGCGATGAATCTTCGTAATCCCCGCCTGATAGGATTCGGTATATCTAACCGGGAAACATTCGATTCAGCTTGTCGGAATGCTTCCGGTGCGATCATCGGTAGTCAGTTTGTTAAGTTGCTTGCACAGGGGTCTCCTGCAAAAGCCGTTTCTCGATTATTGGAGATGATTGGGAAAAAGTAGGTTGAGAATTTATATGGATTTAAAAATCACGATAATATATTTATCGAAAAATTTAGATAGCATCTTGTAGATTGCGGATGCGGTAGAGAGTATAAAAATAACGGTTGATCAATCGATCAACCGTTATTTTTATTAAATATGTTATTTATTGCTTCGTTTACGTTCCGTCTCATCCAAAATAATTTTTCGGAGACGAATATGATGCGGAGTAACTTCTACATATTCATCTTCTTTAATGTATTCGAGAGCTTCTTCGAGGCTAAATACGACAGGAGGAATAATTTTTGCTTTATCATCAGCTCCTGAAGCACGCATATTGGTGAGTTTTTTCGATTTGGTTACATTCACTACGATATCGCCCTCTTTGGCATTTTCACCCACAACCTGCCCTGCATATACTTCTTCTTGCGGAAAGATGAAGAATTTGCCTCGATCTTGCAGTTTATCTATTGCGTAAGCATAAGCAGTTCCTGATTCCATAGCAATCAGCGATCCGTTTGTACGGCGGTCAATATCGCCTTTCCATGGTTGATATTCGAGAAAACGATGAGCCATGATCGCTTCACCGGCCGAAGCGGTTAATACATTATTCCGAAGGCCGATGATACCACGAGACGGAATTGAAAATTCCATGTGTATGCGGTCTCCTTGATTATCCATGCTTAGAAGATCTCCTTTGCGGCGTGTTACCATATCGATAATCTTGCTGGAATATTCTTCAGGTACGTTAACGGTTAATTGTTCTACCGGTTCACATTTTACACCGTCGATTTCGCGGATGATTACTTGGGGTTGACCTACCTGCAGTTCGTAACCTTCACGACGCATGGTTTCGATTAAAATGGATAAATGGAGAACTCCACGTCCATATACAGTCCATACTCCATCCTCAGGAGCTTTTTCTACACGTAAAGCAAGATTTCTATCCAGTTCTTTTTCAAGTCGTTCGGCAATATGTCTGGATGTAACGAATTTGCCGTCTTTACCGAAGAACGGAGAGTCATTATTGGTAAATGTCATCGACATGGTCGGTTCGTCGATGGCGATTCGTTTCAGCGGTTCCGGATTTTGAATGTCAGCGATCGTATCTCCGATCTCAAAACCTTCGATACCGATCAGTGCACAAATTTCACCTGATTGGGCAGATTTCACTTTGGTACGTCCCAAACCTTCAAAAATATGTAATTCCTTAATACGTTGCTTTGAAATAGAACCATCTTTCTTACATAAAGCAACATCTTGTCCTTCGTGTAGTTCTCCTCGGTGCACGCGTCCTATGGCAATACGACCTACATAGGACGAGTAGTCTAAAGAAGTTATCAAGAGTTGAGGTGTCCCTTCCAGATAAGCTGGTTCGGGAATATTCTCGATAATGGCATCTAATAAGGGGGTAATGTCTTCTGTTCGATTTTTCCAATCGGTTGACATCCAGTTTTGTTTTGCAGATCCGTAAATTGTCGGAAAATCGAGCTGGTCTTCTGTTGCATCGAGACTGAACATCAGGTCGAATACCATTTCCTGCACTTCATCAGGACGGCAATTAGGTTTGTCTACCTTATTGATTACTACTATAGGTTTCAGCCCCATCTGTATTGCTTTCTGCAATACGAAGCGGGTTTGAGGCATTGGGCCTTCAAAGGCATCTACAAGCAACAGGCAGCCGTCGGCCATATTCAATACCCGTTCGACTTCTCCCCCAAAATCGGCATGTCCCGGAGTATCTATAATATTTATCTTGTAATCTTTATATCGTATCGATACGTTCTTGGAAAGGATTGTTATACCTCGTTCACGTTCCAGATCGTTATTGTCGAGTATTAACTCGCCGGAGTTTTGATTCTCGCGAAATAGTTGTCCGGCCAAAAGCATTTTGTCGACCAGAGTTGTTTTCCCGTGGTCGACATGTGCAATGATAGCAATGTTTCTGATTTTTTGCATATAATCTATTTTGAGTGGTGCAAAGGTACGACAAAAATTTTTATGATGTTTCTCTTTAATTTAAGTTTTCTTCCTTTGTCATTAATATTTACTGTTCCGATTCTTTTCATAAAAATTTTTTTTATGTTTTTAGAATCTGTTTGGATTTTTCCGATAATATAAAAGAAATATGCGGCAAAGAGTCAAACAAGGCTAAAATGGGAAATTCCAAAATCTTTTCAGAATAAAAAGCTTTCGTATATTTAAAAAAGCTTGCAAAAGTATGGTAAATCAAAAATGAATTTATACCTTTGCCCCCTCAAAGAATTTATTAACAACAAAATCGCAGAAAAATGTATTTAACTTCTGAGAAAAAAAGAGAAATCTTTGAGAAATACGGAAAGTCTAATACTGATACTGGCTCACCAGAAGCGCAGATAGCATTATTTTCATACCGTATTGCTCATTTGACTGAACATTTAAAGTCAAATCACAAAGATTATAGTACTGAAAGAGCTCTTAGAATGTTGGTTGGTAAACGTCGTCGTTTACTTGACTATTTAGTAAAAGTCGATATCGAACGGTATCGTGCCATTATTAAAGAGCTTGGCATCAGAAAGTAAGAAATTGCTTCGGCCAAAAAACGGCTGTCCGTATTACGGGCGGCCGTTTTGCATTTTTCCTTTGAATAAAAATTTATTGAAGAGTGTCAATCTTTAGCTAAACTGAATTCTTTATCGGCAAATAATTCTGCCAGTCCCGAAATTTGCTTTAGGCGCAACAACTCGTCTTTATCCATTCCTATATTCTTTTGTATCCAGTTGTCAGACATACCGGCTTTTACGAGTTCCGATACAATATTACTCATCAATTCAATATTGTGGGTTCCTCTTGCCCGGTTGTGGCGTATTGTAGATGCCATTCGGTTAGATAGATCTTTTTCTATTACGACAACCGGTAATTTCCCTTCTTCTCGCTCATAAATTCGTTTCGAGGTTTTCATTACCTGATATCGGTGATATCCATCTACCAGTTCATAAATGTCCTGTTCGGGGATATAATAACATACACAGGGCATCGTGTACCCATCTTCCCAGATCGAAACCTCCAGAAGTTTCATTTCCGGAGGAGCGACTATATTTGGATTGTAACTATTGGCTACGATCTTTTCGATCGGAACGGACAAAACTTTATATACGGGGCTTTGATATTTTTCCATAATTAAAATAAGGATTGGTATTTTTTCATGACACTTTCCCTTAATTCTTTTTCGTGTTTATTAGGGGAGAATCCCATGTATTTGCAACAATGGTCGTTTTTCAAAATGCAAATGCAAATTCGTTTAAAAGTCGGGATTTCTTTAAATTCAGGAATATCGATGTCATCGAGATAATCCATTCTCACAGGTTTCTTCGAAGTTTTATAGTTGCTTTTTTCTCCGACAGTGATCGAGATACCGGCATCTTCCAACTTCTTTATTGTTTCATTAGCAAGACAGCCGCCTTTATTTTTCCAAAAAGCCACGCTCACCGATAGTTTTTCAAGATAGTTGTTTCTTGTTTCTTCGGGAAGTGTACTTAGTAAAAATTTCATATAATCTGCCCATGTCATATTCTTAGGCAATTTTATAGACTGCCATCCTAAAGCCGTTGTACCGCCATATATCCCCGCAAATCCGACTCCGTTTACTCGGTTTATCATACGTCCCCACATGTCAGGATCGATGGCTCGGTATAATTTTAAGCTCCCGATTGCTTGAGAAAGAAAAGGACTGGCTACACGTTGTTTCTCCAAAGAGACGCCGGCTTGGTAATACAAATCATAGAGATGGTTATAGTCCCATTTGAATTTTCCGTTTGCAGTCCATACATCTGTTGTCTGCCAATCATAAATCGGATATGCATTGTAGATGTATTCTCCACACCGTCTTGTCCATTTCAGACCTCTATATTTCTGATAATTTTTCGAGCTGTATATCGTTCGCCAACGATTATAGCTTTCTTGAGTCCGTATTCCGACAAGACAGCAAGTACGTTGCGCTTTTTTTTGGATGTGCAACCAGTGAGCGAATTTGTATTGGAACTCATAATCCCACATGTCTTCTGTGTAAAATGGAAAATCTTCTTTTCGGTAACAACCTTCAGGCATCTCACGGACCCAGATGTCTTGGCATGTATCGTCCCACGGTCGCCAGAATTGTTGGTACATAGAGGTGCAGGTTATAACTTTGAACGGTACGCAGACCCGGTAAACATCCAGAATGTCCGCATTAGATTTGAATACTCGTTCTACGTACTCTATTGTTTCCTGATATTGTACCTCATAGTCCATATGGAAGACCGTCAGTTTCCGATCGAGCTTATGTTTCCGAATGTAATCGATGCAGAGATTCAATAATACTCCGCTATCTTTCCCGCCGGAGAAAGAGACATAGACATTATCAAATCCGGAAAAGATCTTTTCCAGGCGGTCTTGGGTCATATCATATACATTCTTTCGGGTTGTTTTCATCTCCTTTCCATTCCATTTTTACATAAAGTTTCCATTCTTTGACTGGAGAAAAACCTTTCTCCTGAAATATATTTACGTGTCGGGTATGTGTAACGGAATATATCGGATAATCTTCTCCGAAAGTGGTTACAACTTTGTCTATCATTTGGGAAAGCAATTTTGCATTATCTCCCGAAATATAATAGTTGTCTATTGTGACGTTGTGTGCTTTGATTTCGACCGGAATGAATCCTTGAACAGTATTGTTTTCGGTCGTGACAAACCAAATGTGGTGTATTGAAGTTTTAAAAGGATAATTGTTGTTTTGTCTCAAGATTCCTGGACTCATAACCAAAGGGGCGACAAGCTTATATAACTGGGGATCGGTTCCTGAAAATTTTTCTATCTTCATAAAAACAAACTTTTAAATCCTATGTGATGCCCGATGAATTATAAAAATCATCAATACTTATTAATTTGATCTTCTCTTCTTAAAGTCTTGTTTTAACTAAAAATGTACTTGAATAAAACATTGTATTTTTAGCGATAATACTATTTTATGACAATAAATATTAGCAATTTGTCATCTTTTGTGCATATAAAAAATAAATAAAGAAAATCATATTCACAAAATTATAAAATTAATTTCTGATTTGCACGAGATTTTAATTCATAAATGATTATTTTTAAGATAAATAAACTTTAGTAAATATGTAAATAATTATAAAATTTAAACTTTAACGAGAATCGGAATTTAATAACCTGTCTAATTTTATTCGAGCAAAGTTTTAGCGAAATCCACAAGAATAGTCAGACGCCCCGAGAGGATACTTGGTTGTGTTTTTGATTACTTTTATTATTTGATTCTTTCTTGTTTTGAAGTTGGGAATAACTGATTTGAAAATATTTGTTTCAGAAGTATTTGGATTTGTCGAATAGTTTTTTTACTTTAGATTATTAATTGGTAATACGGATGAGATTAGGAACGGAAATATTTCAGGTGAACCGTAGTTTGAAAGACCCCTATACCGGTTGTTTACTGGTTTCAGAACCATGCCTGAATGAGGTATATTTCCAACGGTCGGTTGTTTTGTTGGTCGATCATGATCCGACGATCGGAAGTATGGGGCTGGTTCTTAACAAGTCTTCCAATCTGATGTTGAATACCGTAATCGACGGTTTGGAAAATGTTCCGGAGATTCCTGTCTTTTGCGGAGGGCCTATGGAGAGCGATCATTTGTTTTATATACATACATTGGGGCGATTAATACCCGGATCGATAGAGATAGCTGAAGGATTATATATCGGAGGTGATATAGATGTGGTATTGTCTTATATAAGAAGTGGAAATACCGTAGAGGGGCATATAAAATTCTTTTTAGGGTATAGCGGTTGGGAGGCCGGGCAATTAATAGATGAGATTGCCAATATTTTTTGGATCGTATCCGAAAAAGTATCGCCTTTATTTTGTATTTGCGGTGATGGGGAACAGAGTTGGCGTAAAGCTGTCGTAGATTTAGGAGAAGATTATAAATCATGGCTCAAATATCCTCGTTTGCCTATTCTCAATTGATCCGTTGCATGACAACTACGTTTTTATATCCGTTTTCAGTTTTTACCCATTCTTTAAAAAGTCCGCAAGATATGAATCCGTTTTCAGAAAAGAGTTTCAAACTGTTTTTATTTTCTTGAAGGATGTGGGCATAAAGTTGGTGCAGATGCAAAAAACCGAAAGCGTATGAACACATTAGTTGCAAAGCTTCATTGCCGAAACCTTTCCTTTGATGATCCGGCGCTATAAGAATACCTACCGCTCCTCTTTCGTGATGTGGGTCGATCTCGAACAAATCTACCATTCCGATTGTTTCGTTCGTTTTTTTTAAAGTAATCATCATTCGTAGTTGTCGGGTCTGATAAATATCGTAACAACTGTTTTGAATATATTCACGAAGAGTGAATTTTGAGAATGGAGCTAATGTACATCCATGAACCCATAGAGAAGAGTCGTTTTCCCATTGATATAAAATGTCGAGATCTTCGGGTTCGATAGCTCGTAAATAGATATTTGTTCCGGATAGGTATGACATACTTTTTACAGTTTAAAGATAACGGTGATGTTTTTTGTAGAAATAGAGGAGTGCCTGAATATGTCGGCATGCCAATTTTGAAAAAATTTTTCGGTTGGTTACCCGTTTCCAATGATGGATAATTGAAAATTGGGGTAGATAGACGATTTTGAAGCCATTATTCCGTACTCGTATACAAAAATCTGCATCTTCCGGACCGTAAAAAATATTTTCATCCAAAAGACCTGTCAAATCAAGTACTTCACGACGGATCATTTGACAAGCTCCGATTAAATATTCCGGCTCATATTCAACTGTATGAAAAATCTCTTTATTTTTTCTTCGTATAAAAGTGTAGAAAATATTTTTGAATTTTATACCGAGTCCCGGATATTCCTTATCGCTTTTTTGAGTTTCTTTTTGTGTATTTGTCAGCTTGCAACCGCAGATTCCTGTTTCGGGATGAAAGTCCATGTAAGCAATCATGCCGTATATAGCGTTCTCGTTAGCGATAGTGTCATCATCGAGGAGCAGAATATATTTGCCCGATGCTTTTTCTATTCCCCGGTTACGGGCATATGCTACACCTCGGTTACAGGGAAGTGTGACTGTCTGTATTTGAGGATAGTTTTCCTTAACATATCGTGATGCGCCGTCTGTTGATCCGTTATCTACCCAGATGATCTCGATATCTTCTTTCTGCAGTGTATATGAAAGAGATGCAAGGCACTCTTTAAGATGTACCAGAGAATTCCAAGATATGAGGATGATTGATAACCGCATAAAGACTATTATCCGAATAATTTTATTTTTAAGGCTCTTAAAGCGTACGAAAATTCTTTGACTGAAGTAAAGCGTCTGAGTTGTGTCGAAATAAAATAATATGAAAAGAAATATTTCAAATTGCTTCGGAATAATATCCTTTCCATTTCGTGAGATGAAAGATGAGGATAATTTAATATCGACTCTCGTTGAACATCGGTAGGAACATATTCTCCACCCTTAATCCATCCGTTTTCTTTTGCCATAGCATAAAATTCCGTACCGGGAAAAGGAGATACGATGTTGAACATAATCTGATCGACTTTCAGTTTTTTTGCTCGCCGTAAAGTATCCTTAAGAGTTTCTTTGGTTTCTAACGGGCTTGTCCCGATTAGAATATTCAGCTTGACCGGAACATTATATTTTTTCAGATACCCGATTGCGTCATATATCTGTTTTTGTGTAATTCCTTTTTTAATGAATTTGAGAATATCATCGTTAAATGATTCTACGCCTAAATCGACATATTTGCAGCCCGACATACCTAAGGCTCGGGCTATTGTGTCGGTAATCGCATCAACGCGGGCTTGACATCCCCATGAAAAGCCGTATTTACGCATAATATTACAGATTGCCAGTGTTCTTTCTTCATTCCAAATGAAGTTGTCGTCCATGAAGCCGATGGCAGTATATCCTTGTTCGTGCAATATCTTCATCTCTTTTTCAATACTCTCTATTGAGCGAAAAGAGATAAACGGCTTCTTTTTAAACTCCCGGCGATTCTCTATTTCCCGAGCGAAAGTTAACGAACTCGGTACGCAGTAAATGCACTGATAAGGACAGTTTCGTGAAGTGATTGCTGTCGTATAAGGCGATATTTTTAATTTGGGATTGTGATAATCCCGATCTGCAATATGATGGCGTGCAGGAAAAGGAAGAGAATCTAAGTCTTTTAATAACAAATGGAATTTGTTGTGTATGATTTTCCCGTTTTTCAGGTATGAGATACCTTCGGTCAGTTTCCAGTCTGTTCCATCTCGTAAAGCATTTGTCCATTCTTTTACAATGACTTCCGGTTCTCCTCTGACGATAACTACTTTTTCATCTGTAAAAAAGCGATCTGTAAAATAAGTAGGTCCTGGACCCATAAATACGACAAATGCGTTCGGCCGATATTTCCGGATTAGGGATAATGCGATTAAATCGTTCTCTATTGACAGATTTACAGTCCAGATATAATAAATATCGCTGTCATCTTCTTTAAGGAACTTTTCGAATTTTTTTCGTGAGGTTTTGTAATAGACGAAGTCTCTATATATCGGAGTATATCCTTCTTGTTCTAATATTGCGACAACGGTCAATTCATATATGTTTGGTGCTGCATACACGATACGGGTGCACCCCGCAGTTCGTTCAGCAGGTTTATTATGATCTAATACAGGTGGAACTAAGAATGTTAATTTCATGGACCTTAATTTAGCGATAAATTCAATATATATAAACGATCTATTGACGGTATTTCGTATATTTATATTCCGTTTTTTTATGGTTTGAATGTCTCATTGAACGGCATTCTGTTAATAATAGATCTGCCGAGAGTAATCTCATCGGTATATTCCAGTTCGTCACCAACCGATACCCCTCGTGCTAAAATGGAAATTTTTATATTGTAAGGAGCGAGTTTTCTGAAAATATAAAAATTGGTCGTGTCTCCTTCCATCGTAGCGCTAAGGGCAAGAATAATTTCCTGTATCCCTCCTTCCGATACCCGTTTTACCAGGCTGTCTATTTCCAAATCAGAAGGACCGATCCCGTCCATGGGAGAGATGACGCCGCCTAAAACGTGATACCGTCCTTTGAATTGATGGGTATTTTCAATTACCATCACTTCTTTAATGTTTTCTACGACACAAATGATAGAATCGTCCCGGTTGGGGTCGGAGCATAATGAGCAAGTATCCGAGTCGGAAATATTATGACATACGTGACAATATTTTATCTCTTTACGAAGTTTTATAATGGCATTTCCGAAATTTTCTACGGAAAACTCCTCCTGCCGGAGCAGGTGTAATACTAACCGCAAAGCAGTTTTTCTTCCGATACCCGGTAGTTTGGCAAACTCATTTACCGCATTTTCAAGTAATGCGGAAGAGTAAGGTTGATTCATCTGAATATTGTTTTTTGTGTTTGTCTGATTCTCTATGAATAATACTGTTTTTGTGATGACCGAAGTGAAAACAGTCTTAAAAGAGATTCGATATTAAAAAATATTTCTGTTACGAAATTAAGATTTTTCTTTAATAAAGCCGTTACGGTAAGCGATCAATAATTTTTTCAAATCTTTTATCTGAGTTTCGAGCTCTTTTCCTATATCGGTGTCGCGTACCATCATTCGTTGCGAATTGAGTTCGAGGATAAAACTGGTCGAAATAATATCGATACCTTCTTCTATTGCTTTTTGTGCCGACTGAAAAGGCTCGTGTTGTGTCAGTTGTAATCCTCGTGAGTGAAAAATCAACGTATAGCCTGCGATTCCGGTTTCCGGTTGGTAAGCTTTTGAAAATCCACCGTCGATTACCAGAAGCTTTCCACCGGCTTTTACCGGTTTTTCTCCTTTGATCGTTTTTACCGGAACATGTCCGTTGATAATATGGGAATGAATATTATTTATTCCAAATTCTTTCAGTATCATGTCGCAGACACGCTCTTCATTTCTTAATGTGTAATAATATCCCTTTTTCTCTTTCCAAAGCTCTTTATCATCGGTAAAGTAGCGTTCGAACGTCGCCATTTTGTCTTTGTCGAATGGAGGTGCATCTTCTCCGCACCAGAGATACCACATATAATCTCGTGCAAATTTTTTCTCTTCAGAACCCTCTTCATCAAAATAGGCGATTCGTATTATCTGATCTATTCGGTCGAGTAATGCTTTTCCCTTATATTTTTTGTCTCGTATCGTTATCTCTTTAAAAGATCCATCGGCATTCAACGGTATAGAGGCATGATACAGCAGATTAGAGTTGCGTACCAGATATATGCTTCCGTAAGAAAATAGGCATCGCATGTGTTTTCTCAGTTTTTCGCTGTTGACAAAAGAGTAACGTAATCGACGCATCAGTTCTTGCTCTTCATCGGTAAGTTTATAAGGATCTTTAGGATCGATAGTCGGGAAATAAGTGTCCGTTAAAGGATATTCTTTTCCATTCAGAATCAGCTTTCCCCGCTTATAATCGATCTTATCGAGCAATAGTCGGTTATCCATATTATATTCGGGATGAGCCTTGATAAGCTGAGCCTCCAGTTTAAACTGTATGATTGTGATTGCCTTGTGCATTTGAGCAATCAGTTTTTGGGTCTTTTCGCTATGTACGTTATCCGTTCCTACTTTGGGCATGAAAAGCGAGCAAGGATCATCTTTATAACGTTCTATGGCGAATGTCGCCAGTGGCAGCAGGTTTATTCCATACCCGTCTTCGATCGTAGTCAGATTCCCATAACGCATTGCCATTCTTACGACGTTGGCGATACAGCACATGTTACCCGATGCAGCCCCCATCCATAATATATCGTGATTGCCCCATTGTATATCGAAATTGTGATAATTACATAATGTATCCATGATAATATGAGCCCCCGGTCCTCGGTCATATATGTCGCCTACGATATGCAATGTGTCTATCGTGAGTCGTTGTATGAGGTTGCACATGGCGATGATAAAACAATCAGCTCGCCCTGTCGATATGATAGACGAGATGATACCGTTCACATAAGCTTGTTTGTTCGGGTCTATCTGCGATTCGTGTAGCAGTTCCTGTAAGATATAGGAAAATTCTGCAGGGAGAGCTTTTCTTACCTTTGATCGAGTATATTTCGAAGAAACATTTTGACATACTCTGATCAGTTGGTGAAGCGTGATTTTGTACCAGTCTCCCATATCCGGTTCATGGGATTTAATCAGTTCCAACTTATGATCGGGATAATAAATGAGTGTACATAACTCTTTTTTTTCGCTCTCCCGAAGAGTTTGACCGAAAATCTCGTTGACTTTACGACGTACTGTGCCAGATGCGTTTTTCAGAACATGTTGGAAAGCTTCATATTCTCCGTGTATGTCTGTCAAGAAATGCTCAGTCCCTTTGGGTAAATTCAAAATCGCTTCCAGATTGATGATCTCGGTACATGCGTCCGATATGGTCGGGAACTGTTTTGAAAGCAGTTGTAAATATCGCAGGTCTTGTAATGCGGTCTCTACAGATATATCGTTCATAGAATCATAATTTTCCATGTAAAGTAATAGGTTTAGTAATTCAAAAATAGCCTTTTTTTTAGATTCGGGCAAGATTATCGGCAGATAATCCTTATATTTGTCATAATAACTGTCGATTAACTAAAATGATTATGGAGATAAAAAGTGCACGTTTTATAATAAGTAATACTGATGTAACGAAGTGTCCTTCGGGAAATTTACCGGAATATGCCTTTATCGGTCGTTCTAATGTAGGGAAATCGTCGTTGATCAACATGCTTACCAATAAAAAAGGGCTGGCAATGACTTCCTCTATGCCCGGTAAAACGCAGCTTATCAACCATTTCCTGATCAATGATGCTTGGTATTTGGTCGATCTTCCGGGATACGGATATGCACAACGCGGTAAAGAAGGGCGAGAAAAAATACGCAGCATTATAGAGAGCTATATCCTGAACCGTTATGAGATGACTTGTCTGTTTGTTCTGATAGACTGCCGACATGAACCGCAGAAAATCGATGTCGAGTTTTTAGAATGGCTCGGAGAGAACGAAATACCTTTTTGCATAGTGTTTACCAAAGCCGATAAATTAGGGCCTGTGCGCTTTAAGGAAAATGTCGAGGCTTATAAGAATCGTTTGCTTGAAGATTGGGAAGAACTTCCCCCGGTATTTTATACCTCTTCAGAGAAAAAGCAGGGAAGAACGGAATTACTCGATTACATCGGAAGTATAAACGATTCGTTGGAAAACAGTTAAGGTGTTTTCTGCAGGCTCTTAACCTGCTTCTAAATTACGTTAAATAATATATTGCCATGAAAAGAAACACTATATTTGTGAAAGCCCTTTGTTCACTGCTTGTGATCTGCGGGCTTTTTTTATCAGGTTGTAAACAAAATAACAAAGATCATAATATGGCGACAAAAGATGATTTTATGCGGGAAGCGATAGCGCTTTCTATTGAGAATGTGAAAAATGGAGGAGGTCCTTTCGGTGCAGTGATTGTGAAAGACGGAAAAATTATTGCAAGAGGAGTAAATCGAGTAACGGCATCCAACGATCCTACCGCTCATGCTGAGGTGAGTGCAATACGTGAAGCTGCCGGGAAATTGGGACGGTTCAATTTGAGCGGCTGTGAAATATACACGTCGTGTGAACCTTGTCCTATGTGTCTGGGTGCGATTTATTGGGCTCGACTCGATAAAATGTATTATGCCAATACGAAAACCGATGCTAAGGATATAGGATTTGATGATTCGTTTATTTATGATGAGCTTGAATTAAAACCTGCAGACCGTAAGCTTCCTTCTGAGACTTTGTTGCGGAAGGAGGCGATAAAAGCTTTTGAAATGTGGGATACCAAAGCGGACAAAATAGAATATTGAGTCTTTTGTTTGAAGAGATTCGTGATGAAACGGGACGACAGAGTTGTCGTTCCGTTGTTTTATGAGATTTTTGTATCTAAACAGTCCTATTTTACATTAAATTTATTACTGATGCCTTTATATTCGTAAATATATTCTCCTGCGTTAAAATCAGATACATCTAATTCTATTTTGTCAAAATTATAATCGATTTGTATTGCTTTTAACAATTGCCCTGTAAGGGAATGAATGTGCATTAGGGTTTGTTCTCCGCTATCCAATTGATAGGGTAATGTAATTTTGATTATTGCCGGATTAGGGTATTCCGATTTATTTCATTTTATACAAATATAAGAGATTCTGTATTAAAAAATCTTACTTGATACTTTAATTTTTGTATCTGTCTGTAAATTCAATCGAAAATCGTATCTTTGCTATACGATACAGAAGATTTTGATATTTTCTCGTATTTGCAGATAATAATTAATGAACGAGGTAAATAAAATGAGTACTTGGTTTGAATGTAAAGTAAAATACGATAAAATGATGGAGAACGGCATGCAGAAGAAAGTTACCGAACCTTATATGGTCGATGCTCTTTCTTTTACCGAAGCCGAAGCTCGCATTATAAAGGAAATGACACCTTTTATTTCGGGCGATTTTTCTGTCGCTAATATTAAAAGAGCCAATATCAGCGAGTTATTTTTTGATGAGACGGGCGATAAGTGGTTTAAATGCAAAGTCAATTTTATTACGCTCGACGAAAAGAGCGGTGCGGAGAAGCGGACCGCAAGTTATATGCTCGTGCAGGCACAAGACTTGCAGAAAGCTTTGGAAAACCTGTTGGAAGGGATGAAAGGTACTATGGCCGACTTCGAAATAGCTGCTATTAACGAAACGCCTATTATGGATATATATCCCTATGCGGCTGAAGATGAAGACCTTCCTCCTGTTGCAGAATCTTAGATATGAATATTGTTGCAGAAAATATAGAGCGGGTAAAGCAAACTCTTCCTTCGGGAGTGAGATTGGTTGCTGTCTCCAAATTTCATCCGGTAGAGATGATACGGGAGGCATATGATGCCGGTCAACGACTTTTCGGAGAGAGTAAAGTGCAAGAATTGCTTTCTAAAAAGCCTGTTCTGCCGGAGGATATAGAGTGGCATTTCATAGGACATTTGCAAACGAATAAGGTGAAGCAGATCGTACCGTTTGTTTCTATGATACATAGTGCTGATAGTCCTAAATTGCTGCAAGAAATAAATAAGACGGCGGAAAATGTCGGGCGTGTGGTTTCATGTTTGTTGCAAATACACATTGCCCGAGAAGAAAGTAAATTCGGTTTTTCTTTTGAGGAGTGCCGTGACTATCTCCGGTCGGGAGCATGGAAAGATCTTCGCCATGTGCGGTTTTGCGGAGTAATGGGAATGGCTACATTTACAAATGATTGTAAACAAATAGAATCGGAGTTTCTATCACTCCGTAGTTTTTTTGATGAAATAAAGAAAGACTATTTTCCCGAAGATAGTTCGTTTTGTGAAATCTCTATGGGGATGTCCGATGACTATCTTTTGGCGGTAAAAGCCGGAAGTACGCTGGTACGCGTGGGAAGTCGTATTTTCGGGGAAAGAGTATATTAAAAATCTAAACTTACCATTATATGGAAACACTACAGACTGCATATGCCGGACTTACATTGCGTAATCCTCTCATTGTCGCAAGTTCAGGGTTAACAAATAATATAGATAAAATTAAGGATCTTGAAAAGGCCGGAGCAGGAGCTGTTGTCTTGAAGTCTCTTTTTGAGGAGCAGATACTTGATCAGGCACATCATGTTTTGTATCATTCGGCGGATTATCCTGAGGCGTATGATTATGTGCAAAATTATGTGCGGTCGCATAGGATAGAGGAATACCTGACATTGATACGTGAAGCCAAAGCTTCGTGTTCGATACCGATTATTGCCAGTATTAATTGTTATGATAATGGGAGTTGGGTATCTTTTGCACGTGATATGGAGGCAGCCGGAGCAGATGCGATAGAGATTAATATTTTAAAAATAGCGACGGTATTAGACGAGAAACCCGGTGAATATGAAAAGCTGCATACCGATATTTTGAAAGCGATTAAAAATGCGGTGAAAATTCCGGTTACGGTAAAAATGGGACAACGTTTCAGCAATATTGTAGCGGTCGTCAACCAACTGAAAGCAAATAATGCAGATGGTGTGGTATTGTTCAATCGCTTCTATCAGCCTGATATTGATATACATAAAATGCAATTTACCTCTGGAACGGTATTCAGCAGTTCTTCTGATTTTAGCAATACGATGCGATGGATCGGAATCGTGTCGGGACAAATTCCGAATTTGTCTTTGGCGGCTTCTACCGGAGTTCATGAGCCGGAAGCGGTAATTAAAGCTTTGCTGGCAGGGGCTTCGGCTGTAGAACTTTGTTCTGTCTTATATCAGCATGGAAACGGTATTATTATGCAGATGCTTACTATTCTTGAAGAGTGGATGCAAAGTCAGGGGTTTAAGACGATAGGAGAATTTAAAGGATTGCTTAATTTTAAGAATGTTCCCGACCAATCGTATTATGAGCGAGTACAATTTATGAAATATTTTTCTAATCGGGATTGATTGTTCATCATGTTAGAGTTGAGGTATGAAAGAAGTCCTTGATCGATAAGTAAGATATGAAGGTGAAAAACCGGAAGTTAGTAACTGTTTATCATTTATTAGCTTCTGGTTTTTTTGTTCCTGTTATCGGTGAAGTCGGTTATATATTGTTCTCTCGGCCGGAAAATTCGATATGTTTTATCGTGTCGATCCATATAGAAGCTGTCTAAGTTTTACTCGGGTCAGTTTTGAAAGTTTCTTTCGAGGTTATTTTTCTGTTTTTACGAGGAAGATAGCGGGTTATCTGACAAGGGAAAACGGGAAAAAGACCGGAAGAAAACGCAAAGATGAGCTGATCATATTTTTGTTGGAAAATTTAGATAGGTTCTAAATCTGACCCGATAATATTTTCTTATCGGAAAATTTAAACGGGCTCTTATTCAAATGATGTTTTAGGAACAATATTGTATTGTCCTTTTATCGGCTTCCAACGATACTCTCCATTCTCGTCCAGCACTGCTTTTTCAAATCCGTCGAGTTTTCCGTTTCGGTAACAACGACGATATATTCCGAAAACTCCTTTTAAGCCTTCATTTTTTAAATAGCGTTGTATAAAATTCTGTTCTTGAGATTTACGTTTCTTTTGGTCTATATGAAAGTCTCTGTTGGCATATGTAAATACTCCATCATTCAAGGCTTTTTTCATTTTCTTCTGATCTTCTATCGTTATGTAATATTCGGTATCGGGAGTAAAAGTGATCATCAATGAATTGTTTGTATTTTTGCGGTCTTTTTGGGACTCTGCGAATACCCACATATCTCCCGGAGAAGGAGAGGATGGACGGGGACCGGGATGTGTGTGGATAAAGCCCGTTGTTTCCGTATCCGGTAGGTTATCCATGTCACCGTTCCACGGATGATAAAGGAATCCGTTTTTTACGTATGGCGCTTGTCCTTTCGTGATCGGATCGGCTTTCAATTCGAATGAATGGCCGTTGCCGGATGTATTGTATTGTCGGACAATAGTTCCGTATTCTATATCTTTATCTGACCGGGATATCGATCGGAGAGTATCCGCACTTAATCCTGTCGGATTTGGAGTCAGATATGGTTCGATAATGCGAAGGAAATCGGGGTCGGAAATGCTGTCGCGCGGAGCGTTCGGGGCGGTTATCGGCAAGCTGAATTTGCCGGATTGTGTTTGCGTTTGTTTTGTCGGATTCTTTTGAGGTATTCTTTTTTCCACATTTTGCATTATCCGGTTAAACGGATACGGAAGAACGGACCCGGGTGTGATCGGTGGTTGGAAAATTCGGATATTTGTTTCATAATTTTTAGGGCGGAAGTAAGGAGTTGTTTCCATGAGAGATGCTTGTCTTCTGTCGTTTCTTTCTTCATTTTCCTCGTCATCCAGATCCCAAACAGATGTTTTTTTAGGAATAAGTTCGCCTGTGAGTAGTGAAGGAACCCATGTAATACGATCTTTCATAAACTGATTATTTTTTTAGTTAAGTGAATTATGAAAGCAAATGTAAATACGCTGTTTTATGATATGATGCGATAAATATAAAAAATGAATCGGTTATTTGATTCTGATGCTTTTTACAATGTCGTCCATCACAGTTTTAGCCCGTTCGGTCATAAGGCTGTCATGAGGAAAATAAAGTTGAATATCCAAGGAGTTTTTTTGAAGATACATGATTGCATAATGAATATCTACACCATTATTTATTCCTAAAGAAAGTATATACGGGTCGGATATATATTCGACTTGTAATACGCAAATAAAATTACTGTCGGGATATTCTATATAATTATATAGTTCCCGATTTTCCGGTTTTCTCTGCCATTTTTTTGTGTTAATGTCTGAATATTCTCTTAAGTTGAAATACAATTCCATAATTTCCTCGGGATTATCGGCATTGCAAACGTATGCTGAAAAATAGTTTTTAAGATCTTTATCCAATTTCTTCCACGGGCTTGCGGTGCGCTGGTCTTCAAACCCTGGAGGAATTACAAGACTGACCTCTTCTCCTTCGGGCGTAGTGAACGAAAACGGAGTTCCTTTTTCCCGACAACCGATAAGAGATAAAAGAAATATGCCTATAACGATGGATAAGGTAGGGTAATAATGCTTCATTTCTTTTTGATTTTGATGCTTTTTACAATGTCGTCCATTACAGTTTTAGCCCGTTCGGTCATAAGGCTGTCATGAAGGAAGCACATAAAAATATCGAATGTCTGTTTTTGTAGGTGAAGGTCTGCCGAATGGCTGTCCGGAGGGAAATCATCGCCTCCGGACAAATATAAACTGTAAGGGTCGTTAAAATATTCGATTCGAGCTACACAAATGAAATTACTGTCGGGATACTCTATATAGTCGTACAGCTCTCGATTCTCCGGTTTTCTCCGCCATTTTTTTGTACTGTTATTGATATCTTCTTCTAAATAAAAATACAACTCTATAATTTCATCCGGATTGTCGGCATTGCAAACGTATGCTGAAAAATAGTTTTTGAGATCTTTATCCAATTTCTTCCATGGGCTTGCGGTGCGCTGGTCTTCAAACCCCGGAGGAATTACAAGACTGACCTCTTCTCCTTCGGGCGTAGTGAACGAAAACGGAGTTCCTTTTTCCCGACAACCGATAAGAGATAAAAGAAATATGCCTATAACGATGGATAAGGTAGGGTAATAATGCTTCATTTCTTTTTGATTTTGATGCTTTTTACAATGTCGTCCATTACAGTTTTAGCCCGTTCGGTCATAAGGCTGTCATGAGGGAAGTAAAGTAGAATATCCAAAATATTTTTCTGAAGATACAGATCGGCATAATGAATATCTACACCATTATTTATCCCTAAAGAAAGTATATACGGGTCGGATATATATTCGACTTGTAGTACGCAAATAAAATTACTGTCGGGATATTCTATATAATCATATAGTTCCCGATTCTCCGGTTTTCTCTGCCATTTTTTTGTGTTAATATCGGAATATTCTCTTAAGTTGAAATACAATTCCATAATTTCCTCGGGATTATCGGCATTGCAAACGTATGCTGAAAAATAGTTTTTAAGATCTTTATCCAATTTCTTCCACGGGCTTGCGGTGCGCTGCTCTTCAAATCCCGGAGGAATTACGAGACTGACCTCTTCCTCTTCGGGTGTAGTGAACGAAAACGGAGTTCCTTTTTGTACGCAACAGTAAAAGATGGACAAAAAAATAAAAAAAGAGATGATCAACCTAATGTCTGGTAGTTTCATATACAGATGGTTTGGTATATCCAAATATAGCTAAAAAAATAATTTATGCAAAGTAATATTATTAACGTCTCTCTTTTTCTTATTTAATAAAAGATTCCTTGCTACTTGTTATTTGGAGAGGATCATTTATTATAGAATCAAAGCAGATTCGTAATCTGAAACGGGGAAATAGATTTTTATGTTATAAAACATACGCTTTTGAATGACAACATTAGTGAATAAGCGTTATTTTTACACCAAATATACAATATAAAAATAATTATCATGGCAAACACCGATTCTCAAAAAGGAAAGACTCTTTCCGGGCTTCTCAAAGAGAAGTTTGATACTCAGATAGCCGGGAAACCGGTAGCGCTTTATACTCTTACCAATAAAAACGGAGCAGAGATTTGTATTACCAATTTTGGAGGTATTGTGGTTTCTCTTATGATACCCGATGTTTCCGGAAAGATGACCGATGTGGTTTTAGGGCATGAATCGATAGAGGAATATCTGAATACTCCGGAGAAATTTCTCGGAGCTTTGATTGGCCGCTACGGAAATCGTATAAAAAAAGGTTCGTTTGTTTTGGATGGAACACGTTATAATATTCGTTCCAATAATCCGGACTGTGTATTGCATGGCGGTATAGTAGGTTATAACAACGTTGTGTGGGATGCCCGTCAACAAGATGACCAGACATTAGAACTGACTTACCTTTCGAAAGACGGAGAAGAGGGTTTCCCGGGCAACCTTTTCGTGAAAGTGATTTATCAGCTTACTGATAATAATGCAATGAAAATCGATTATGAGGCATTTACCGATAAACCGACCGTAGTAAATCTTACTCATCATTCGTTTTTTAATTTGAATGGAGACGGAGGAGGAGAGGTTACCAACCATAAAGTGATGATCAATGCCGATCATTTTACACCAATGGATGATAAATCTGTACCGACAGGAGAAATACGTCCGGTGAAAGATTCTCCTATGGATTTTACTGAACCTCACGAAGTGGGAGAACGAATTGATAGTAATTATGAACAACTTATTTTCGGAAAAGGGTATGATCATAATTATGTGTTGAATAAGAATTATCCCGGTGAAATGACTTTAGCGGCTAAAGCCGTTTCTCCTAAAACCGGAATTTCTATGGAGGTGCATACGACCGAGCCGGGAGTACAGCTTTATACCGGAAATTGGTTAAATGGATTTATAGGGAAAAAGGGACGCAGTTATTCTGAACGTACGGCAATTTGTTTTGAAACACAGCATTTCCCCGACAGCCCGAATAAACCGCATTTCCCATCAACGGTATTGCGTCCCGGTGAGATATATACTCAGACTTGTATATACACGTTCGGCATAGAAAAATGATGAAGTGAAACAGCACAGAAAAATCAGATTACATAGGTATTATGCATTTTAATCTGTACGAAAAAATCAAAATAACTAAATAATTTATCAACAGTAAAAAAACTATGAGTGACACAACTAACAAGAAGAATTATGCATTGCCTATTGCAATGATGTTCGCCCTGTTTGCAATGATTTCATTTGTAACGGGACTTACCAATCCGCTGGGTGTAATTGTAAAGAATCAGTTCGATGTTCCGAACTGGATGACTCAGTTGGGTAATGCCGCCAATTTTATCGCTTATGCTTTTATGGGTATTCCGGCGGGTATGATGCTTAAAAAAATAGGATATAAAAAAACGGCTCTTGCAGCTATTGCCGTTGGTTTTATCGGTGTAGGTATTCAGTTTTTTTCGGGACAGCTCGATAACTCCAGTAGTTTCGGAGTTTATCTTGCAGGTGCATTTGTTTCCGGTTTTTCTATGTGTATGCTGAATACGGTCGTGAACCCGATGTTGAATACATTGGGTGGTGGAGGAAAAAGAGGAAATCAGCTGATTCAGTTCGGTGGTTCTTTGAATTCCATTTCGGCAACGATCGTCCCTATTCTCGTAGGTTATTTGATCGGTAACGCAGCTAATGCAAAGATCAGCGATGCTTCTCCGGCATTGTTTATTGCTATGGGTATCTTTGCCGTAGCCTTTATCGTGTTGTCGATAATGAGCATTCCGGAACCTCACATGGAGCCGGCTAAGGCTAAGACTGAAAAAGATACGCACAGTGCGCTTTCTTTCCGTCATTTTATATTGGGGGCTGTAGCGATTTTCTTATATGTGGGAGTTGAAGTGGGAATTCCGAATTTCTTGAATTTGTTTTTGACGACGTCGCCCGATGCTTCCGGTGCTACCGGCATGGGAATCGATGCTGCTATGGCAGGATCGATTTGCGGTACTTACTGGTTCTTGATGATGGTCGGACGTTTGTTCGGAGGTATTCTTGGCGGTAAATATTCAAGTAGAACCCAGATGATTTTTGTGTGTACATTGGCTTTGATATTTTTGTTGATCGGAATATTTGCTCCGACGACCAGTCAAATATCCATGCCGGTATTCAAGTCCGATATCAGTTTCGGTATGACAACAGTTCCTGTAGGAGTAATGTTCTTTGTTCTTTGCGGACTCTGTACATCGATTATGTGGGGTGGAATCTTTAACCTTGCAGTCGAAGGATTAGGTAAATATACCGCTATGGGGTCGGGCATATTTATGGTAATGGTTTGCGGTGGAGGTATTTTGCCGTTGTTACAAGGCGGTGTAGCTGATGTCTTCAGCAACTATATTGTCAGCTTCTGGGTAGTATTCGCAGCAGTTTGCTATATGTTGTATTATGCCTTGATCGGTAGCAAAAACGTAAATACCGATATTCCTGTAGAATAAACATTTTCATTTTTTTCGAATTATTCGGTTTGGAGGTAATACTTAAAAAAATAATAATTATGGATAATAAGATAGTCAGAGAAAAATTTGCAGAATTGTTTGGAACGGCCGGAGATCTTTATTTTTCACCGGGTCGGGTAAATTTGATTGGAGAACATACCGATTATAACGGAGGTTTTGTTTTGCCGGGAGCTATTGATAAAGGTATGTTGGCTGAGATAAAACCGAATGGGAAGAATATAATTCGGGCTTTTGCGGTCGATCTTAATGAATATTCGGAGTTCGGCATGAATGAGGAAGATGCTCCGAAAGAAAGCTGGGCTCGTTATATTTTTGGTGTCGTGCGCGAAATAATTAAACGTGGAGGAAAAGTCGAAGGTTTTGATACGGCCTTCTCGGGAGATGTTCCTCTGGGGGCAGGTTTGTCTTCTTCTGCAGCGTTGGAAAGTACGTTTGCTTTTGCCTTGAATGAGATATTTAATCTGGGTATCGATAAGTTTGAACTGGCAAAAATAGGACAAGCTACCGAACATAATTATTGCGGTGTGAAATGTGGTATTATGGACCAATTTGCTTCGGTATTCGGGAAAGAAGGACACTTGATCCGTCTGGATTGTCGTTCTTTGGAATACGAATATGTTCCTTTTGATCCGAAAGGATATAAGGTCGTGCTGATAGACTCTGTGGTGAAACATGAATTGGCTTCATCAGCTTATAACAAACGGAGAGAGTCTTGCGAAGCTGTTGTTGCGGCAATTAAGAAAAGACATCCTGAAGTGGAACTGTTACGTGACGCAGATATGAAAATGCTCGATGAGGTGAAGAATGAAGTGTCGGCAGAAGATTACCGTCGTGCGGAATATGTAATTGAGGAGATACAACGGTTGCTCGATGCTTGTGATGCTCTTGAAAAAGGCGATTATAAAACTGTAGGAGAGAAAATGTATGGTACACATTACGGCATGAGTAAACTTTATGAGGTAAGTTGTGAAGAGCTCGATTACTTGAATGATGTAGCCCGTGAATGCGGAGTTACAGGCTCTCGGGTAATGGGAGGCGGATTTGGCGGTTGTACGATAAATCTTGTGCCTGAAGATAAATATGATAATTTTATCACGACTGCTGTTAAAGGATTTACTCAAAAGTTCGGAAAAGAACCCAAGGTATATCCGGTGAAGATCGGAGCAGGATCACGTAAATTATAATACATAGTCTGATATGGCGGGTATCCGGAATCAAATGTAACATCATTTCGGATACCCGCATTTTATTTTTAACTTATGCATGAAGACAGTTTTTATGGAGTCCAGGCACGTTTCCTGATAGCAGTAGATTGTACTATACTCGGATTTATCGACAATGAGATCAAGCTGCTTACGTTTCGAAGAAAAATCGAACCTAAAAAAGGCGGACTTTCTTTATTGGGAGGTTTTATGAATGAAAATGAAAATATCGATCAGGCGGCGAGTCGGGTGTTGAAGACTTTGACAGGGCTTGACAATATTTATATGCAGCAGGTGAAGGCTTATGGAAATGTCGATCGTGATCCCGGAGAGCGAGTGATATCTGTGACTTATTATGCTCTGATTAATGTGACCGATTATGCTAATAGCCTGTTGCCGGAAAGTGATTTGGAATGGATTTCGCTGGACAGGAAAAAAGAACTTATTTTCGACCATGAACAGATGCTTGATGATGCTATATTACTATTGAGGCGTCATGCGGCACTGCATCCGATAGGATTTAATCTGTTGCCTGAGAAGTTTACATTGACGCAATTGCAGTCGCTTTATGAATCGATTTATGGTGAAACTATGGATAAACGTAATTTCCGTAAAAAAATTTTAGGGATGGGTATTCTTGAACGGCTTGATGAAAAAGATAAAAAAAGCTCTAAGCGTGGAGCTTATTATTATGTGTTTAATCGTCAACGGTATGAATCGATGCTCGATAAAGGATTTGTATTCACTATGTAGGAGATTGTTGTGATCGGGATGGCGTTTGCTATGGTGGCCATGCGTGAATTTGAAAAATAGTTTTGTAAGTTTTGAGCAGGTTTGTAAATTTGAACTTGTTTACAACTTTTGTTAATGTCGGTGGATTGTAAATTTAAAATGCGATGATTATGAAGAAATTGATTTTTGTTGTTCTTTTGTGTATCACGTCTTTAAGTTTTGCAAATGCGCAAAAAAATGCAGTAGGGTTTCGTTTCGGAGGAGGTGCTGAGTTTCTTTATCAGAGAGATTTGAGTACTAAAAATTTTCTTCAGTTTACATTAGCTATTCCCAATTACGAGGGATTGTCGTTGACCGGTATATATAATTGGCGGTGCTGTCAGTGGGATTGGACACCCCGAACTTGTGATTGGTATTTAAATGCCGGAGTCGGTGGAGCATTAGGATTTTATGATTTCGATGATTCGGGGCTTTTGTTCGGAGTAGCCGGTTCTTGTGCTTTCGGCTGCCAATTTAAAAAAGTGCCCATTTCTCTCGAAGTCGATTATCGTCCGGTTATTGGTACGGTTATCGGAGGATATAGCGAAGGTTTCTTTACTCCCGGTTTTTGGAATTTCGGACTGGCTGTGGCATTTCATTTTTAATGGCGGTTCTGTTTTTTTTAAACATTTATTTAATACCGAACCGGGCGATCATCGAATGGCGTAGTTTGATGGTGCGAAACGAGCCGAAGGATTGGGCTTGAGATGAAATCATATTGCTTTGTACAGAAAGAGTATAGTCGTTTATACTTTCTCGCGGTTCTACAATGCGTATGACATCTCCTAATTGTTTACCGAGAGATTCAGTGAGATAGGCTGCTTTTTCTTTTGCAGCTCTCAATGCCTTTATCTTTCCTCGTTTTCGATATGTCTGCATTTCTTTGTTCTTCAATTCACCTATATACATATTATTGATACCTTTTGTGTCGATATTTTGTACGATTTTGTTGATCAGTTTAAGGGCCTATCTCAATTTTCCGACAAAAAATATTATCAGGTCATCTTTGCGTTTTCTTCCGGTCTTTTTCCCCGTTTTCTCTCGTCAGATACTCGCTATCAGATTGATGAAACAGGGCATATAAAAAAATAAAGGAGATAAAGTATCAGCCACAGGATTATATGGTTCTTGATTTCACCGAGAACCGGAATATTTGGGATGGTAAAGAGCAACCGCTTGTTCCTTGATTTATTCTCAAACTATATTTTTATGAAAAAGGAAATTTTGATAACGATCTTATTGGGAATATTTTTTTTACAGCAGGCCGGAGCTCAGATAACCACTACAAAGGAGGCTTTTCAGACAGTTCCATCCACAAAACTTCCTTATGAAGGGATTGTTGGAGAATCTTTAATACCCCCGCGTGCTTCAGTATTTTTTCCATATAAGGTATGGGGTAATAAAATTGATACATCTTTTTGGATAGATTGTGGATTGACCCTTTCGACTCCGATAGATGATGGTGATTGTAGTATATTTCGTCGATTTGTTCCGACAAACGGACAATATTTTGTAGGAGTTATAAATTTAGGATTGGTAGATTATGCCACAAAACGTTTAATTACGGCTACTCCAGAGGGAGAATTTATTGATTACCTTGATGTTTCGGTAAAAGGTTCTACTAATACAGGAGTAGAAGCTACCATAAAACAATGGAAAATCGATGCGGATATGAGAGTTACGGTTTATCAGGTGAAACCGACCTCGACTACACCTATAAGATTTGAAGATACATCTCCTCAGACCAAAATGAATGCGCAGCGGATCGACACTCGCTATCAGATTGATGAAACAGGGCATATAAAAAAAATAAAGGAGATAAAGTATCAGCCACAGGATTATATGATTCTTGATTTCACCGAGAACCGGAATATTTGGGATGGTAAAGAGCAACCGCTTGT
>NZ_CEVCIF010000016.1:0-65027 GCF_982245605.1 Coprobacter fastidiosus
TAACTGCCTGCAAATAACTCAATTATACACAAAACTTTTTTGAATAAAAAGCTACGTGATAGGGATGTTGAGCTTTCTTTATGCTCACTCGGGCTCAGCGTTACCTCTTTTCCGCAAAATCTCATATACCCAACGGTTACATAAAAAAAATTCCTCCGATTACTTTTCTATAGACAGTTTTATTGCACCAATTTAAAACGAATACGCAAACGCCCGTCTGCATAATCATGACTGACAATCACAAACTGTCCTATTTCTGAAGTATTTTTTACATGCAAACCAACACAAAGACAATCATCATAATCTCCAATACGCACAATACGTACCGTTTCACTGACATGATCCGGCAAACGCTTCATATCAAATTTATCGCAAGCGTCTTCTTTAGAAATATAATCAAAAGTCACAGGTAAATTTTGCTTTATAATATCATTTACACATTGCTCTACTTTCTGTATCTGTTCTTTTGTAGGTGCTTCGGCTAAAAGATAATCACACTTTGATTTTTTCTTTTCAATATGTGCACTAACAGCTCTTCCGCATCCAAACAAATTCATCATAGTCCTATTCAAAATATGTTCCACCGTATGCATTGGCGGATATTCTTGTTTATTATGCTCATTCAATTGTAATTGTTGTTCCATAATAGCACTATTTGCCATATAATCTATAGATAAAGATAGCATATCGAATTTTATTTACAATCGGGGAAATCTTTATCTGTAAATAGCTATTCTTTTTTCAAATTTCCATTCCAAAAATAAAATCATCTACACAAATCCATCGTCACAATATAACCGGCGACTATTCCTACAACATAGCCTTTAGAGAGACAAATATAACGACAAAATTCGAGAAAACATCTGCACGGTCACACATCTCCTTTTAAACAAGGAATAATTTTTTGAACAAAATTTATATTTTTACGATCAACACAAATACAAAATGAACAAAGTTCAATATCATAAGAAATCAACATCACAGGTATATGATAGTTTAATTGAATAGCAAACTCATTAGCGAGCAAACGATCTTTCCATTTCATAAAAATCGCCGCACACCCCGTAAACAAATCGACCTTTGCAAACTTACTCAACGCATTACACAAATCTTCTTTTTGACATAATTTATTTATAATCAACGTATAGCAAACTCCAGAACTAATAGTTCGCACAACAGCAACATTAAATTGTTCCAAGACCTGAAATACACGAGTAGAAAACTGATACAATGGCAAACTATAATCAGACTTAACTTTGAGGATAAAAACATCCGGCTCTACCGCCATTAATTTTGTGCTAACGCGACAATCTTCTTTTTCAAGTACCATATTTAAATTATTCCTTTATGAATATTTTCCATTTTAGCAAAATCTCTTTTCCATTTTGAAAAGGTCATTTTCAAAACAAGAAAAAACAAATCCTTCACATCAATCCAACAAACAATTAATAATTAAGATATTAATCGAATAATTACAAAATATGTCAAGATTCTGCACACTGTTTGTTCTTTAATTTTATAAATAAAAGTACATATACCATACCAAAAAAAACAGAATTATGAATCGCAAAGAATTAATGCTTCAAAGTCAATCTGTTACTCAGATAGCGACAGATTTAATCAAAAACACAAATACCCCTTCTTTTACAGTAATATTCATGCAACAATTTACAAATAGCATCATAACTACAGGAGGACTTATCGATGCAATTTGTATGGATTATGCCAGCGTAAACACCCCTAAAAGACTCAATACAGCGATAGAAGAACTACACAAAGCTATCCATATTATACAAATGTTGTCTCAGGCTTCTGCCATAAATGTAACTTTAGCCAAAGCTTTTTTCGAACAAAGTAGCGAATTACTAAAACTAATCTTAACCGGAATATACGAATTTCAAAATAAAAAGAGTCCCGTCCAACAAGAACTATAAAACTTATATATACAGCTTAAAACTCAAAAAAAGAGCAAGATATTTGCAACTTATGATACAAGAATAGTATATTTGCAATTACCAAAAAGTACAAAAATTAAGGAATCTTGATTTAATGCGTATTATAATAATTGAAGATTATGAAACAGCTCATCACTTTTCGACCATACAGTAAAATTTTTTCTTATCTATTTATATCGACATGCTTACTAACATCATTTACGGTTCATGCTCAAAAAGCGAACAAAATATTCGAGTTGCTTCAAGAAAAAAAAATCTCCAAAGCAGTAGAAAAACGAAATAAAGTATATACGACAGACAGTAAAAGCGACCTGATTTTAGTAGATATTTGCGACTGCGTTTTGTTCAATACACCTGAATATAAAGGTTATGATCCATATCGAGCTTATGCTTTACTCAACACCACAATTACACATCAACAAGATAAAGATGTCAAAAAATTTTTGACCAAACACAAAACATCTTTTGCTATAATTAAAAAACAGATCGAAGAAAATATTCTCAACGATGCAAAGAAAAACAATACAGAAGCTGCCTTTGCACGGGCAATCGAAGCCTGCAACGAATGTTTTTATCTTCAAGAAGCCAAACAGCTACAAGAGGATATCGCATATAATAACGCAATAGAAAAAGCAGATATAGATAGCTATAAATATTTTCTAACTCATTATCCCGAATCTGAGAGAGTTCCCGAGATTACCCGTCTCGCCGATAAAATAATATTCTCAAAATTAGACAATACAATAGAGGCTTACAGTGCGTTTATACAACAATACCCACAATCGGAACTTGTCCCCGAAGCACAAAACCGGATTTACCAACTTGCATACAAATATGCAACAGAGCAAAACACTAAAGAAGCATACGTAAATCTTTTACAAAGATATCCGACTCATCCCCAAAAAGATGAAATCACCAAAATTATTGAAGATATCGACTATAACCATTTCATAAACGGAATGAGCTTATATGCTTACAACAAATTTATAGCAGATCACCCGAATTCTCCATATATAGAAAAGCTGAATGAAAAAATGGCCTTGATAAACAAGTCCCAATTTCATACAGAAGCTGAAGGATTGAAAGGCTATGTAAAAACGACTTTCGAAAAAGTAGAAACAAAAAACACAAACGGAAAAACCACTACAAGCAATATAAGAAATACATACAACGAATTGGGGCAGCTAACACTTCACGAACAAACTTCCGGGTCGAGCACACAAGGAAAACAGTATTATTACCACCCTGACAACACATTAAGCTCTGTTGTAACGGCAAAAGGAAATGAAAAATATATTTATAAAGGCTCATTATTACAAAAAATCACTTTCGTCAATACTAAAAAGCGGGAAACGACACAAAGTACTTTCAAATATGATGCAAATAACCGATTAATAGAGCGTACCGATTTCGTAACAGGAGTTAAAGGTGGCATAAAAACACAATATACCTATAACGCAAACGACAGCCTTGTTTCAACTAAAATTTTTAAAGCTAATCTGCCCAAGAATACTACAACGGCAACTTTTAGCAACAACAAAAAACAAAATGAAACAAATATCAATGGAAGGCTCAAAACAGTACATACCTACACATATAATGATAAGGGAGATTTATCCAAAGACAGTATAAATACAAATGGAAAATCAAGCGAGATAACGTATGAATATACCTACGACACACAAGGCAACTGGACAACCCGAACTCAATATAATGACGGGAAAGTAAAAGAGATGATACAACGTGATATAGAATATTATTCTTATAAATAAAAGTAATAAATTTTAGAAATATCCGGTATTCAAAATTTGAATACCGGATATTTCTTTATCATCGGATCTCATAATCCCGAAAATAAGATTTACCTTTGTCGCCAAATAATAATTAAAAGAACAGCATGTCAACTTATACTGAAGATTTACGAAAAGTAACCACCCGTCGCTTAGCTGAAATGAAACAACGGGGAGAAAAAATATCTATGCTTACAGCATACGATTATTCTATGGCCAGCCTTATAGACCAAGCCGGCATGGATGTTATATTAGTAGGAGACTCCGCATCTAATGTTATGGCAGGAAATATAACCACCTTACCGATGACATTAGATCAGATGATATATCACGGAGTTTCTGTAGTAAAAGCAGTCAAGCGGGCACTCGTTGTCGTAGATATGCCTTTCGGATCTTATCAAGGTAATTCCAAAGAAGCAGTCGCATCTGCAATTCGGATCATGAAAGAAACCGGAGCTGATTGTGTAAAGATGGAAGGAGGAGAAGAAATAAGAGAATCTATCGAGAGAATATTAAGCGCAGGAATACCCGTTATGGGACATTTAGGATTAACTCCCCAATCCATTAACAAATTCGGCACTTACACCGTCCGAGCCAAAGAAGAGGCAGAAGCCCAAAAACTGATCAAAGATGCACATCTACTTGAAGAGATCGGATGCTTCTCTATCGTCCTCGAAAAAATTCCCGCAAAATTGGCTGAACGTGTCTCTACCGAGCTAAGTATTCCTACAATCGGTATCGGAGCAGGAAATGGCACAGACGGACAAGTCTTGGTAATGCACGATATGTTGGGAATCAACAAAGGCTTTTCGCCGAGATTTCTGCGCAGATATGCCGATCTACACACAGTAATAACCGAAGCCGTACAAGCATATATTAATGATGTGAAAACACGAGATTTCCCCAACGAAAAAGAACAATATTAAGAATTTGTCTAAAACCGATCGATATAGGACTTTTGAATCCTATATCGATCGGTTTTTTATCTTTACAGATCACAGAAAATCAACCATTCTATCATTCTACAAAACTGAAAATTCTTGGAAATCGCTCCTATTGCAATCCAAATAAAACCCCGAATATCTCTGACAAAAGAAAACGCGTTGGGGAATAATTACCACTCAACGCGCTTATTGTTTTATATAAAATAGTCTTCGCTTACATTTTTAAAAAGAAGGGTTGTCTCCCGACAACCAATTCTTTAATACCTTAAATCTAATACCATGAAAAAACTGATACAAATATACCCGAAGATTTCTTATTCTCCAAATTCATCAAAAGCAAAATGCTAATTTTTAACTATTATTACGCAAAACAAGACAATCAGTTAACACTTCAAGTCAAAAAGATCATTTTGTAATCCGGAGAAAGCAAAATAGAAGGATATAAGCTAAAAGCTTTAATCTGAAAATTTTAATAAAGAATTTTTTCTTTATTTTTAAGCAGAAAATGCGTTGTTTATAAATAAAATGCTTACCTTTGCAACGCAAATAAAAATGAAGTGCTTTGTTTTCTAAACAAGACACGTACAGAGAATAAATTTGTATTTTATAATAAACCCTTAAAAGTTTTATTACAATGATTAAAGTAGGTATTAACGGTTTTGGACGTATCGGACGTTTCGTTTTCCGTGCAGCTCAAAAAAGAAATGACATTGAAATTGTAGGTATCAACGACCTTTGCCCAGTAGATTATTTAGCATATATGCTAAAATATGATACAATGCACGGTCAATTCGACGGTACTATCGAAGCAGACGTTGAAAAAAGCCAATTAATCGTAAACGGAAAAGCTATCCGCGTAACAGCAGAAAGAAATCCCGAAGATTTAAAATGGGATGCTATCGGCGCAGAATACGTAGTTGAATCAACAGGACTTTTCTTGACTAAAGAAAAAGCTGAAGCTCATATCAAAGCCGGTGCTAAACGTGTGGTTATGTCTGCTCCTTCTAAAGACGATACTCCTATGTTCGTTTGTGGTGTTAACCACAACACTTATGCAGGACAACCGATCGTATCTAACGCATCTTGTACAACAAACTGTTTAGCTCCTATCGCTAAAGTTCTTAACGACAAATTCGGAATCCTTGACGGTTTGATGACTACTGTTCACTCAACTACTGCAACTCAAAAAACAGTTGACGGTCCTTCTATGAAAGACTGGAGAGGTGGTCGTGCAGCTTCTGGTAACATTATTCCTTCTTCTACAGGTGCAGCAAAAGCCGTAGGTAAAGTTATCCCTTCGTTGAATGGTAAATTGACCGGTATGTCTATGCGTGTCCCGACTTTGGATGTTTCTGTTGTAGACTTAACTGTAAATTTGGCAAAACCGGCTACTTACGAAGAAATTTGCGCAGCAATGAAAGCAGCTTCTGAAGGCGAATTGAAAGGTATACTCGGATATACTGAAGACGCAGTTGTTTCTTCTGACTTCTTAGGAGATCCTCGCACTTCTATTTTCGATAAGAATGCAGGTATTCAATTAACCCCGACTTTCGTAAAAATCGTTTCTTGGTATGACAACGAAATCGGTTACTCAAACAAAGTTCTGGATTTAATTGCACACATGGATACTGTAAAATAAGTATTTCACGATATACAATAAAAAAGGGCATCAAATTTGATGCCCTTTTTTATAACCAAATTATCCAGTAAGATATTCATTAATAAAACAAATTGCTTTTCGAGCAGCATCCCGGACTGATCCAATAATCTCAACCTCTCCGTCTTCATATCTCAAATCAGCATCAAAACGGAATTGAACAAGTTTCCTCTTCATTTTATCAAACTTTACTTCACACCATAAAGACAAATTCTTGCCCTTAAACTCTACATCATAATCAGATCGATACCGTACTCCACACACATCATCATAAGAAAAAAAAATAATAAAATGACTCGCACATAACAATGCTAATTGTACGGCATCTATTCTCATAATTACAACACCTCCTTTTTCTATTGCGCCCATATCTTCTCATTATTTTACCCCAATTTCATACCCATTACCTCTAAATTACACAAAAGACCGAAAAGGATATAAGCACGTTATTAATTGTTAATTAACCATTTACAAACCATATAAAAGCAAGAATCATATAGTGATATATAATCCTTATCATTATCTTTGACACCACAAAATTATAGTTATAAAACCATACATTTATGCTATAATTATAAAATCATACCCTTAAAAAAATTATTATGCCTCAAGAAGAACTTATATCCCGCATTCGAGAATTAATCAAAGAAATGAATATTTCTCAAAACGAATTTGCCGACCGCATTAAAATAGACCGCTCCAATTTTTCAAAACATATAAATGGAAAACTTCCCATTAGCGATTCCCTATTAAATAAAATTGTTGTCAGTTTGGGTATATCCAAAGAGTGGCTCAATTCCGGTGAAGGAGAAAAATACTATATGGCTGCACACCGCCAAACAATATCTTTACCGACAAATGTCATACACACCAATGGGCAAAGAGGAGCTAAAGTATATGATATAGATGTTACTGCCGGCCCCATAGGAAGGAGTCTCATATTCTCGACAGAAAACCTCATCGGGTCGATAGACGTTCCGTTCATAAATAACGAAAATAGTATCGTCCGGGTAAGTGGAGACAGTATGCAACCGGTCATTTGCAACGGAGATATGGTAGCCATCAGAGAAGTCAAAAATCCTAACCTTATATTTTGGGGACAAATTTACGTAGTATTACTAGACGACTATCGCATGGTCAAATATATACGGAAACACACCGATCGAGATATGGTAATCCTCAGAAGTGCCAATCCCGAATACGATGACATAGAAATTCACAAATCAGAAATTCGGGATTTATTCATTGTCGAGAACATCATTCGTTTCGATAGCCGTATGTAATAAATTACAATTGTTAATAAAATATCAAGTTTTAACTAATTAAATTTAAAACAAAGCAGAAAATTAAGGATTAATTTGGTGGAAAAAACTTTTATAGCTTATATTTGTATCAGTTTTTCATGGTATTTAGATTTAAGGTTAATAACAAAGATTGGTTGCCGGGAGGCAACCATTTCTTTTTTAAGAAATCTGCCATCCTTCGCACTTTTTTCACATTGTAATATTCAGAATAAATTTCTACATTTGAAAACATAACCAATACACACACAACATGAAACACTTTTTTAAAACCGTTTTGCTGTTATCAGCAACGCTTCCCTGTTTTGCACAAACTCCACCAGAAATTCAAGATGCAAACATAATAGGAATCAACAAATTACCGCCACGAACGGCAATCTGGCCAGCTCCCTCGGCACAAGAAGCCCAAAACACAAATTACGAACATTCTGTATGGGTCAAATCTTTAAATGGCAAATGGGACTTTTTCTGGTCTCCCGATCCTCAATCAAGACCCGTAAACTTTTATAAACCAGAGTTCAACCGCAATGACTGGAAAAAAATCGAAGTCCCCTCTATAATAGAACGGCAAGGCTACGGAACACCTTTATATGTCAACTCTACTTATCCATTCAAAGTAAATCCGCCTTTTATTATGGATGAGCCTAATCACAAATATACGACTTTTAAACAGCGAAACCCTGTAGGATCATTCTGCCGGACATTTCTGCTACCAGAGGAGTGGGGAAACGATAAAGAGATTATCCTTCATTTAGCCGGAGCAGGACCTGCAGCATTTATATGGATCAACGGAGAAAAAGTCGGTTACACCCAAGATCCTCGGCTTCCGGCAGAATTCTCAATCAATAAATACCTCAAAAAAGGAGAAAACCTTTTAGCCATCGAAGTCTATAAATATTGTGACGGTTCATATCTCGAAGACCAAGACTTCTGGAGATTAAGCGGCATTTTCAGAGATGTGTTCATTCGTGCCGTGCCCAAAATATCTTTATGGGATATATACGCCCAACCCGAATTAGATTTATCTTCACACAAAGGCAAAATAAACCTACATTACACTCCTGCCAATTTTACCGAAAAAAGAGACAGTGACTACAAAATAAATATATCGGTATTTTCTCCATTAGGAAAGAAACTGGTCAATAAAAATTTTAAGATCAAAGATTTCGCTCCCGGATTCGGGAAAGAGAGCAAATTGCCTGCCATAGAATTAGACACCGTACAACTATGGTACGACGAATCTCCTATACAATATAAAGTTCTCGTTGAGTTGAGCAAAAAAGGAAAAACAATCGAGGCCTATAAACTTCCCGTTGCTTTTCGTAAAATAGAAGTAGACGGGAATAAAATACTCTTGAACGGAAAAAAATTTAAAATCAGAGGAGTAAACCGACATGAATTTTCACCAGATCAAGGGTGGGTAATTTCAAAAGAAGAAATGATCAAAGATCTCGAGCTCATGAAACGAGGAAATGTCAACTTTATACGTAATGCCCATTACCCGAATGACCCCAGATGGTATGAACTGTGCGATCAATACGGAATTATGATAATGGACGAACCGAATATCGAATCCCACGGATTAAGCTACCTGAGAAAAGTTCTTCCTGCCGACCTTCCCGAATGGAGCAAAGCCTGTATCGACAGAATGCAACGAATGGTCATACGAGACCGACAATATCCTTGCGTTACAATGTGGTCTTTGGGAAACGAAGCCGGATATGGAAATGCCTTTGTAGAAATGCGGAAAATAACTCACCGATATGATCCGGAACTCCGATTAATCCAATATGCCGATATGAACAGAGTGGCAGACATAGACAGCCAGACCTATCCCACAGCAGACTGGCTACGGCAACATCTGAAAGGAAAAGCCGTAAGAAAAGGAGAACGAGGAGAATCGACCAGCATAGAACAACATGGAAAATACCCGTCGGGAAAACCGTTCCTGCTAAGTGAATATGCTCATGCCCAAGGAAATAGTCTCGGAGATTTAATCGACTATTGGGAACTGATCTACAAGCACGATATGCTCATCGGCGGATTTATTTGGGATTGGGTAGATCAAGCACTATGGAAAGACCCGAGCAATCCCTCAGCCGGATATTTATACGGAGGGGATTTCGGAGATTTTCCAAATGACAAGAACGGCTGCATCGATGGGTTGATAAGTGCCGATCGCATTCCGCACCCCCACTACTATGAAATGCAAAAAGTTTATCAGCCTGTCGCATTTAGATTGATAGATAGCCAACCGCTCACGATCGATGTGACAAATCGATTGTTAACAACTGATCTCAATAAATACGACTTCAAATACCAGATACAAGAAAACGGGAAAATAACATCAGAAGGCATATTGCCGGAAATCTCCGTTTCCCCATGCTCCTCTCGAAAAATAACATTACCCGACCACATACGATATGACCTTAAAAAAGAAAACTTTCTAAAAATATCCATGCAACTAAGAGAGCCAGAAATCTGGGCAAAAGAAGGCTTTACGGTAGCATGGGAACAATTCAAGCTAAACGATATAAAACCCAGTATCACATTAGCAATGCCAAAAGCCTCAAATCCGGCAATATTATACGAGTCCGACACTCTATATACGATCAAAGGAGACTTTTTCGAAGTAAAATTCAATCGTAAAAACGGAATGTTATCCTCTTATTCGATCAATAACAAAGAACTCATCAAAGTTCCCGTACGATTCAACTTCCGCAGAGCATTGACCGATAATGACAGAGGTTGGAAAGTAGGAGAAAAAATGAAAATCTGGCAAGACGCAGGTCTGTGCTACACCGTACAACAATTCCAGATTATTTCGTCGGACAAAGACAAAACCGTCATCAAAGGAGAATATACATTCACCGATTCTAAAGCAACCGCCACCATAGAACATTCAATTTTCGCCAACGGAACTATTGAAATCGACTATAACATTTCCATACCCCAAGACCTTCCTAACATTCCCCGTATCGGATTACAATTCGAAATAGAAAAAGAACTCCAGAATATAGATTGGTATGGACGAGGACCGCACGAAAATTACATAGATCGAGAATCCGGAGCTGCAATAGGTATATACCAAACGACTTTGGACCAATGGACTACTCCATACGTACGCCCCCAAGAAAATTCGAACAGAGGAGGCATACGTTGGTTACGATTCAGTCAAGGAACTCATCAACTACAATTCTCAGCAGTAGGAGAGCCGTTTTGTGCAAGTGCATGGCCATATACCATAAGCACTCTTGAACAAACCACTCATGATTTTGAACTGAAAATGCATAACAATATCATCGTCGATATCGATTGCAACCAAATGGGTGTAGGCGGAGATTGCTCGTGGGGACTGCCCGTACTGCAAAAATATCAGATAAAACCGGGTAAATATCAATACAAATTCATAATCTCTGCAAAATAAAGATATCTCGATATCTACTGAATTAAGTTGATTCCGCAATCTCTTTTCAGTAGATATCGTATATTACGATTATTCATTCATACTTCAAGGCTCAACGTTCTAATAATTTATCAAAAAATCCGTATCTTCGCTAAGTTTTTAATATTTATCAAGAACAGGTTTATGGGCAAAAACAAACTACAAAAATTTGATGATATGAATTCTTTCTCCCACGTATTCCAATTCCCTTTCTCCACATTACGAGAAAAAGGATTCGAAATGAAAGGAAAATGGAATTCCGATTTTTTCAAAAATAATAATCCTATCGTTCTCGAATTGGGATGCGGAAAAGGAGAATACGCCGTAGGATTAGCCCGAAAGTATCCTGAAAAAAATTTTATCGGAGTAGATATAAAAGGGGCACGTATGTGGACAGGAGCTAAAGACGCCTTGGAAAACGGTATCGCAAACGTTGCATTTCTCCGGACAAATATCGAGCTCATTACAGAATTTTTCGCAGAAAACGAAATTTCAGAGATCTGGATTACATTTCCCGATCCCCAAATGAAAAAAGTCCGGAAAAGACTCACTTCAACCCGTTTTATGGATCTATACCGGCAAATACTTAAACCCAACGGAATCATTCACCTGAAAAGCGACAGCAATTTCATGTACACTTATACTTGTGAAATGATCAAGGCAAATCATTATCCGGTCAATATACAGACCGATGACCTCTACAATTCAGATATAACCGACGAGATACTCGAAATAAAAACCTTCTACGAACAACAATGGCTCGAAAGAGGTTTATCAATCAAATATATACAATTTATCTGCGAACCGAGACCCGTTCTCATCGAACCCCAAGTCGAAATAGAATTCGATAGTTACCGGAGTTTTAATCGCAGTAAACGAAGTGCAAATTCAAGCAGAATATAAATACAAATTATTATGGCATTATATCCTAAACTTATTACAGACGCACTAAGTAAAGTGCGTTATCCGGGAAACGGAAAAGACCTTGTATCTGCCGGTATGGTAGAAGACGATATCCGCATCGACGGAAATAAAGTGAGCTTTTCTCTTATTTTCGAAAAACCGAATGATCCATTCATAAAATCAGTTGTAAAAGCTGCAGAAACAGCAATCCTCACATATGTCGGGGAAGATGTCGATATAAAAGGAAACATCAACATCAAGTCCCGACAAGCCCAACGTCCCGAACCGGGGAAGCTATTGCCACAAGTCAAGAACGTCATTGCCGTATCATCAGGTAAAGGAGGTGTAGGGAAATCGACCGTAGCTGCTAACCTTGCCGTAGCTTTAGCACAACAAGGCTACAAAGTCGGATTATTGGATGCCGATATATTCGGCCCTTCCGTTCCCAAAATGTTCGATGTAGAAGATGCACGCCCATACGTAGAACAAATAGGTGGTAGAGATTTGATTCTTCCGGTTGAAAAATACGGCATAAAAATACTATCTATCGGTTTTTTTGTAGATAAGGATAGCGCAATCATATGGCGAGGCGGAATGGCAAGTAATGCTCTCAAACAATTAATTGCAGATGCCGACTGGGGAGAACTCGATTATTTTATTCTCGATTTACCCCCTGGTACAAGCGACATACATCTGACTATTGTACAAACCCTTGCCATTACCGGAGCAATCGTAGTAACAACACCACAAGAAGTTGCACTTGCCGATGCCCGTAAAGGAATCGATATGTTTACAAACGAGAAAGTTAATGTCCCAGTACTCGGACTTGTCGAAAACATGGCATGGTTTACTCCGGCAGAACTCCCGGAAAACAAATATTATCTTTTCGGGAAAGAAGGAGGAAAACGTTTGTCCGAAGAACTAAATATCGCACTACTGGGACAAATACCGATCGTACAAAGTATATGTGAGGGTGGAGACATCGGCAAACCCGTAGCTCTCGATCCCGACTCGATTACCGGCATGGCTTTTGCCGATTTGGCTCGCTCTGTCGTAGAAGCTACCGATATTCGAAACAAGACACAGAAACCGACCCAAATCGTAGAGACCCATAAAACTGTAAAACCGTAAGAGACTGTTTTATATTATATAACAATAGATTTCACCCTTTCCTGATTTACAGACAGAAAGGGTGAAATTCATTTTTATACTTCTAAAAGCCTGTCTAAATCTTCACCGACTACACTCCTCCGGCCTCATACTCTCTGCATAATTCGTCACATCCGGAAAAAAAGAATAAAAACAATCTTGAAAATAATCATAGTTATCGACAAAATATCGTTGCAATTTATTTATATCGAAAGGCACACCCCGATACTCTACCATAATTCCGACAGACTCCATCAATCCTTCTACGGTACGATAACAGCACAACCGGTTAGTAAATATAAAATGCCACATAAAACGACGGATACGAACAGGCAAATAAGAATAATTCAAAACTAAATCAAAATAAAATTTTCGGGAAAAAGAGGACAAGGAAACTGAGGAATAATTTTCAAAATCTCTTGCTAAATAATGATCGAAAAAAAGATCGGGAAGAATACCGCCATACCGTCCGAACTCCCGATTTAAAAGAGCGACCATCTCCCGTACAAGCGGATGATGGTCGGTATAATTATCTATCAAACGATGCAAACGAATTCCTGATCTCAACTTATACGGATAATGTTCCGGAATACCTCCTTTAACAGCATCTGCGATAAAGCCGCCTACTCTAATTTGCGGAGAACTGCCCGAAAGATAAATATGTGCCAGATAATTCATTATCTGGGAAGAACATTTATTTTTAGTTTCTTATAAGCCCGTTCCGCTTTAGCCAGCGCCTCCTCCACTGTATCGGCACTGGCAAGAATCACGCCCAACCGACGGTGTCCTTTCACTTCCGCTTTACCGAAAATACGCAATTGAACATCCGGTTCGGACAACACTTCTTCCAGATTGTCGAACTCTACCTTATCCGTATCTCCTTCTACAACAATTGCTTTCGAAGCCGAAGGACGATAAAAACGTACTCCCGGAACAGGTAAGCCCAAAACAGCACGGGCGTGTAAAGCAAACTCCGACAAATCTTGAGAAATCATTGTTACCATACCCGTATCATGAGGGCGCGGGGAAACTTCACTGAAAATCACATCATCCCCTTTCACAAACAATTCCACACCGAAAATTCCCCAGCCGCCTAATGCGTTCGTTATTTTCCCGGCAATCTCTTCTGCCCGTTTCAACGCTTCTGCACTCATAGCTTGCGGTTGCCAAGACTCCCGATAATCACCGTCGACCTGATGATGTCCGATCGGTTTAAGAAAGGTCGTCCCTCCTATATGCCGCACGGTCAATAACGTAATCTCGTAATCGAAATCCACAAATCCCTCGACAATTACACGACCAGCTCCCGCCCGGCCGCCTTCCTGTGCATACTGCCACGCTTTATCCATATCTGCCATCGAACGCACAAGGCTCTGTCCGTGTCCTGAAGAACTCATAATAGGCTTCACCACACACGGGACTCCGATTGTTTTAACCGCCTCATTAAACTCTTCCCGAGTCGAAGCAAATTTATATGTCGAAGTCTTTATACCTAAAGTCTCGGCTGCCAATCGGCGAATCCCCTCCCGATTCATCGTCAGATAAGCGGCATTCGCCGTAGGAGTAACATGAAACCCTTCTTTTTCAAGTTCCACCAAAGTAGAAGTAGCGATCGCTTCTACTTCCGGAATAATATAATCAGGCTTCTCCGCCTCTATAATTTCCCGTAAACGTACTCCGTCCAACATCGAAAGGACATATGAACGATGAGCTACTTGCATAGCTGGAGCATTAGGATATTTATCCAGAGCTACGACTTCTACTCCGTACCGTTGCAATTCGATTGCAACTTCTTTACCTAACTCTCCTGAACCGCATAGAAGAGCTTTTTTACCGACTTCAGATAAGGTTGTTCCTATTTTTGTCATATTCGTCTGTTTTGTGTGTCCTCAAAGGTACATCAAAAAATTAATATAAAAATAAGTTTTGAAAATTAAGAGCTTGTCAAAGTTTTACTCGGGGATCGGTTTGAGAATTTCTTTCGTTTTTACGAGGAGGATAGCAGGTTATCCGACAAGTAAAAAATTCGAAAATAACCTGATAATATTTCCTTATCGGAAAATTTAGAATAGAATAAAAACGAAAAGAGGCATCCGTAATATCCGGATACCCCTTCTCTCATCCAAGTATTTAAAGCGTATTATGGTCTCCAAATAGGATCACCGGCACTATCCTTTCCAATAAAGGATGCATCCTTAATCAAGAAATTTCCGGAAGAAGGATCAGTAAACAAATCTGCCGCCGACTTTTCATAATCGATTACACCATCCATCGATGAAGGAGCAAAATCTGTTGTTTTATAACAATTCGTAAATGTCGGTTTGGTCGGAGCTTTAGTCACTTTAGGAGTTCCCGAATAAGCCGACCCGAAAATACAATTTACAAACTCGAATGTAGTCAAAGATTGAGTGGCATTAGCTAAATCTACTAAATATTTGCCATCCAAAACCGTCTTATTAAATGTACAATCCGAGAATGAAATAACATTATAAGCCGTAGGAGCATTCTTTGCCCGTAATAAATACTGAATGCCATCGAACGTCGAATTAGTTACGACAATCGATTTATATCCTCCTCCCGCACTGGCTTCACTTTGGAATACTCCATAATCTTTCAGATCTCTTATTGTCGTATTATTTACCGTAACTTCCGGAGCTAACGGCGACGTACTGCGTAAACTGAATATTCCACGCATATTTTCGATAATGCAATTATCGATCTCTATCTTATCGAGTTGAGTCTGATCTGCCTCACCTTTTATCACATAAGAAGCTTGCGTCCCAGAACCGATAATATGAACATTCTCAAGAGTCAGAGACGGCATTTGAGTAAAATTGAATTCTTTCATTTTAATTATCGGCAAATTGGTTCGGTTCGCTTCAGTAACAATACCTTTTATCGTTACAGATTTACCCACCGGAATGATAAAGCCGGTATCAGAGCCATCTTCCGTTACTACATTCAAAGTTGTCCCCGCAGCAATTTTGATCAAAATATTCCCTTGTGTAGTTGCCGCTATCAATGTATTGATATTCTCAGTAGTCGTGTTATCGATTTCTATAATATCGGTACCCGGAAGCACATCGGGCAAAGTTGTTACATCATCTTCATCGAAGAGTGTCGCCCCGTCATAAGCCTCCCAATGATAAGTCGTCAATGCGGTCAGATTTTCAAAAAGAAGAGTATTATCAGCTAACTCCGCAGCATCCTCAACCGACTTTACGATCGCACCCGCAGCATCTTTTAAAACAATCTTTGTCACATTATTGACCGATCCCTCCGGAACTATCCATGACAAACGTATCCATGTTGCATCTACCGTGGTAGAAAATTCCACGTTTACCAGTTTTTTTGTAGTAAAAGTTATCACCTGAGAATACTTAGATTCAGGTATTCCCTGAGTAGACATACACTTGATACGTGCCCAATAATCCGTATTCGGAGTAAGCCCCGTTGCCGTATAAGCATTTGTTGTTATTTCCTGATTCTCTCCGTATGTTTTATAAACTTCGGCAAAATCTTCCGTAAGACTCAGCTCTATAAGATAATAGCTGGCTGCCGGAATATTTTTCCATGTAAAATCGACAGTCGTCGAAGTTTCATTCGTCGTCTCAAAAGAGACCGGAGAAAACAACCGATTATAGCTTTCATCCACATCGAACTCCGAATCGAGACAAGAAACAAGCCCCGTTGCCAGTACGATGACCGAAGACAAAATTATATATTTTATATTCTTCATTTTCACGTAGTATTAATGGTTAATTAAAATCCGTAACTGTTAGACAGTTTGCCTTGAGATGAGCTGATAGTCGATTCGTGGATCGGGAACAGATGGCGACAATAATAAACTTTATCCAATCCGCCCAAAATAGCATCGATCTTATCACTGGCTTTAGCGATATCCGTATCCTTTTTCTTAAACCAATTCACGCTATCCCAATCTTTTCCTTCTACACCTTCAGGAACACCGTTTTCACCAAAATAATCGACAGACGATTTATCGATAGTAGATCCGTCGGAATTATACTTAAAGTAAACAAGTTCCGGCAGAGTTATCTCATATTCTCCTGCATACATTTGTTTTAAAGTCGTACGATACTCTGCAACTTTCTGACTCAATTCTCCCCAACGTATCAAATCGAATTTACGAATCGCCTCTCCTCCGAATTCAAACATACGTTCATCCTTGATCACCTGCATCAAATCAGAAGCATTATCGACATAAGCATCTACTTTCGTAGCCTGCAAAGCATCAGAGAAATTACGTCTCCGCACCTCTTTCACATAAGCACGGGCTTCACCAAGGTTTCCATCACCGCCATTCTCCGCAAGCCATACATTTGCTTCCGCAGCCATTAACAACACATCCGAATAGCGCATAATACACCAATTGATACCCGTCATCAATTTATTCGTGGCCTCTTTATTCTGTGTAATATAAGCTTTCAAATTACGCACATCCCACTTTGCAAACGTAAATTCATACAGATTACTAAACATCTCTTCTTTTTCCGTTCCCGATTTATTATAATTATACGGAGCGATAGTTACATCACGACGCATATCATCCCGATCAAAACTATACAAATAATAAGCATTGGTCACAACTTGCACCGAATTATTACGCCCATAAATCGCACTTTGATAAAAACGAACACCGGAAGTATATCCTACCTCACCGCTAAGTCCGAGACCAAGACCGACTTCAAACAGATCTTCACTCTTCTCTCCATATTTCTGCTGAGTCTGGTTATCAAACACTTTCGCAAAAGTGTCTTCCAGACCATGAGGATTATTCGGATCTTTAATAATCGCATTGCAATTTTTCAATGCTCTCTCATAATAAGACTTCTGTACAGAAAAATCAGGAGTTTTCAAAGGGAAGCCCGGAAGATTACGCATAGAATATCCGGCACAAGCCAAACTCATACGAGCAGCCAACCCATAAGCAAAACCCTTTGACACACGTTCCACATTAGCAGAAGATTCCAACCAAGGCAAATACCCGGCAGCCTCCTCGGCATCAGCAATAATATGTTCATATATTTCATCTCTATCCGTTGCCGGCAGATAAATATTCGACCCATCACTATTGGTCGGCTCATCCTTAAAAGGAACGTCTCCGAAATTCCGAACTACTTCAAAATAAAGCAGTGCCCGCAAAGTCAAAGCCTCCCCGAGATATTCTCTCATTTGAGCTTGTTCATCAACTGTTCCGGATTTTAACAATTCACTGTTCCGGATACCGTCAATAGCGACACTCGCCATCTCTATCGTCTTATAAATTGCATCCCATTCTTTAGAAATAGCTGTATTATCAGAAGTCCCGTTATAATTTGCCAAACCGGAATTCTTCGTATCCGTAGGATTAGAAGTTCCATAAGTATCACAATCGCTTCCCGATCCGTAGGTAAACTGCAGCCGAGAGCCATAAATCTGATCTTGAGGTAATTGAGCATAAATACCCAAGATTGCCTGATCGGTATATGCAATTGAGTTGTATACGATATCCGGAGACAAATAAGAGGCAGAATCCGTGTCCAAATAATCTTCGCACGAAACCAAACCGAAGCAAAGTACCGACAATAATAAATATGCTGTTTTTTTCATTTTAAATCGATTTTTAGAGTTATACATCCTACGATCAGAAACTTACATTAACACCACCGATGAATGAACGACTCTTCGGATAAGCAGAATAATCTACACCCGGAGTCATGGCCGTACTGTTACGAGTACTTACTTCCGGATCAAATCCGCTATATCCGGTAATCACGCAAACATTATAAACTGTTCCGTAAATGCGAAGATTAGTCAATCCCAGTTTCTTAACCCAACGTTTGGGGAAAGTGTAACCCAATGTCAGATTATTAAACCGTAAAAACGATCCGTCTTCTACTGCCCACGAGTGTAAAACGGCAGTTGTCATATACGGACTCCATATCGTCGCATTTTTATTGATCTCTGCCAATCTTACAGGATCATTATATGCCAGATAACCGGTTGCCGGATCGATATAGGTAAATCGGTTCTTCATCTCTTCTACAAGATTATTGTATTTCCGTGATCCGGAATAACAAGAATTATCTATTTTATTCGCATTATACACATCATTACCAATAGAGAAATTAAAGAATGCCGACAAGTCAAATCCCTTATAACGAGCTGTCAGGTTAAACCCTCCGATCAAATCAGGATTGGCATTTCCGATCACAGTCTTAGCATCCGTACTGGTAGCTATATTTCCATCTTTATCTACCAATTTCAATGATCCAGGACCAAAATATTTAGCACCTATCAAAGAAGCAGCCGCTTCTGTTTTCGATCCGTCAGTATCACCTTTCAATCTATACGGATAAGTCCCCGTTCCTATATAATCGAAATCATCAAAAGTGTACATACCTCCGGTAATATACCCGTACATTTGCCCCACAGCTTCACCTTCACGGATAATATAATCATCAAAAGGAGCAGCACTATTTCCATTCCACCTAGAAGAATATGTTTTATAATTAGATTCTCCGTTCTTAAACTTTTCTACTCTATTCTTATTAAAGCCGATATTGAACGATGCACTCAAAGAAAAATCTTTCTTATTTACGATCAAGGCATCTACATTGAACTCGATCCCTTTATTCGAGGTACGTCCGAAATTCTGATATTGTGTTGTATAACCGCTACTCGAAGCGATAGGAGCTTCGATCAACAGATCATGTGTCGTATTCCAATAAAAATCGAGAGCTCCGGAAACACGAGAATTCCAAAACGAATAATCGACACCGATATTCCGGGTCAATGTCGTCTCCCACTTCAGATCCGGATTTGCCAACTGTTTCCCGGGAACTAAATAAGAAACGATCTCCCCGTTAATATAATAATCCTTCACACTCTCCGTACCATTATAAGTATTTTTCCAAAGGCCATCCGAGATGCGGTTATTTCCGGCAGTACCCACACTTACACGTATTTTCAAATCCGATATCCAGTCATAGTCAACCATAAAAGGCTCACCGGAAACTCTCCAAGCAAAAGCTGCAGAAGGAAAGAATCCCCAACGATTACCCTTTGCAAATTTGCTCGATCCGTCGGCACGGAAAGTTACCGTAGCCAAATAACGATCTAATGCAGAATAGTTAATCCGTCCGAAGAATGAAGACAGACGATTCGGCAAAGCAATCGTCGTTTCCGTAGGCTGAGCCTTTCCCGCCGACATCATAGCCAATATTTCACTGGTTGTCATCGATTGAGGAAAGAACTTTGAGTTAGCTACCAGTTCTTCCGAATCCTGAGCATAAACCTCTTGTCCCAACACGATATTCAAATTATGACCCTTCACAAAATTTCTCTGATCATAAGTCAATGTATTAGCGATACGATATGAAGATCCGTCTACCTTTGTAAAAGTTGCAGATGGTTTACCAGCTTCTCCTTTAGCAGTCGAGGTCGAAGGCCCCCAAACTTGCTCAGTATGTTCGCGCTTAAATTCATATCCCCATTCACTCCGAAAAGTCAACGGCTTGATAATTTTCCAATTAACCGCAGCCTGATAGTTATTTGAGAATCTTTTTCGTTTCTTGTATTCATCATTTGTAGACTCTACCGGATTATACAGCAAACTGGAAGATGTAACATCATCATCGTCATCATACTCCTGATCGACACCGAAAGAACTGATCCCCTTTACCGGCGCATACTTCAGCGAATTACGCAAACGGGTAGTCGAACCGCTCCCCGAAGAAACTCCTGCGCCATCAACAATCTGATAGTTCAAACGGGTATTGAAATCGAAGCTTAAATGCTTATTGATTTCGGTTTTCAACTTAAAATTGATATTGCTCTTCTGAAATCCAGAGCCTATCATTATACTATTCTCATCAATATGATTCAATCCTAAACTGAATTTGGTAGCTTTAGAACCTCCGCTAATATTCAAGTTATAATTTTGCTGAAATGCCGTACGGCCGAAAACCTCTTTCTGCCAATTCGTTCCCTGCTTAGATTTATAAATATCCAAATCTTGATAAGCTCCATAAAGACGATTAAAACCGGTCTCCGGAGTTGTCTTGGAACTGGGATCTAACTCATATTGCCACATTACATAATCATAAGGGCTCATCATATCCAAATATTTGGTGATCTTCTTAGCTCCCCAATAAGCATTAAAATCAACGGTGATTTTCCCTTCCGTACCCTCTTTTGTCGTAATAAGAATAACCCCATTAGCTCCACGTGCCCCATAAATAGCAGTAGACGCAGCATCCTTCAACACACGCATATCCTTTATATCCGAAGGAGAGATATCTCCGATACTATTTACCGGGAAACCATCTACAATATAAAGAGGAGAATTATCTTGAGTTATAGAACCTCCCCCACGTACACGTATCTGTATTTCCGCATCAGGAGAACCTTCCGTCGTCGTCACTTGTACCCCTGACAAACGTCCGGTCAAGGCTTCGGCTGCAGACGCTACAGGAATATCCTTTAACATCTTCTCATTAATAGAAGCCGTTGCACCGGTCAACTCACCTTTACGCACTGTACCATAACCGATTACAACCACCTCATCAAGATCTTTCGCCTCTTCGTGAAGCACGATTTTAAATGTCGATTGTTTTCCCACCGTAACTTCATGAGACTTAAAACCCACATAAGTAAAACGCAGAACCGACTTATCCGAAGGAACTTTAATTTTAAATTTACCGTCGATATCGGTCATAGTACCCTGAGTAGTACCTTTCACTCCGACAGATACTCCGATTTGAGGCTCACCCTTCGCATCGGTAACCGTACCAGAAACTTGTCGTCCCTGAGCATACGCACCAAAGCTTAATAAGCACATCAACAGAAGAATACCCAAACTTCTCAATTTCAGATTTTCGTTCATTAGTACTTGGATTTAATGTTAATGATATATGATTTATTAAATTCATGAAACTATCAAAAAGATATGTTTTCCGGTATTACAAAAGGCATCCGATGAAACGATCGTTTTTTCAGGACAACCTTTTTCTCAAAATAACCACGCACTCGACTTTACAAGTCATACATATTCAATCTTTTATTTTTTATTTCTCCGGAGACTGTTCAAGTCCAATCAAACGACTGTTTTTCTGGACAACTTTCTCTATCGAAAAACTAAAAATGAACTCTTACAATTTCACACGGCTATCATATTACAAGCCCAAAAATACACCGAATACAAACGGCAACATGAGCATAAATTGTCACTTTTATAGGATTTTTTGATAATATCTTCAAATAAAACTTTTAAAAGCTATTTCGTTACTCTAAACCAATCTATATCCACCCAACCTCCATCATTGACGGCTTTAGGGCGAGTAATAAACAATCCCACTTTAGCACCGATCCATTTACCGGGTTTCGCCGTAAAGTTTTCTCCCAAAGAAATAAACTTCTTGCCATCTACACTATAACTGAATGAACAGATAGCTTCTTTCTCGGAATCTTTCTTAACCTTTACTCTAAGAAACAACGTATTATCAGATAACTTTACCGACGCATTTTCCTCTTCCTTTCCTTTCTTATCAGCCTTACGGCACACATTCTGTACCAAGATCAATCCGTCCGCACGATTTTCAATTGCCAACACGGCATAATCTGCCCCCATTACAACCAAACCTGTCCGTTCTCCAGTATATTTAGAAGAAGGCGCAAATGAGACCTTCGTTGTCACCGTAAAATCTTCCGTTGGAAATTTTTGTAGTAACAAATTCGGGACATCCCATAAATTAACCTGATTTTCGGTATAATAAGAGTAAAGCCGTAACAAACTATTACCTCCGTCACAAAAATACCATATCGGTTTAGGATTTGCCTGCCATTGCCATTGCAAACCTAACTCTAAAGAGTCGAATTCATCGCTTTCTGCAGGCGTTTCAATAGAATAAGTTTTCCCGACATTCGGTTTCTTATAAGAATACACAGGACTCCCGCAACCATCCCCATCTTTATCGACTCCGATTACAGGCCATCCGTCAACCCACTTCATCGGCTGCAAATGAACTACGCGACCATACGCTTCTTTATCTTGAAAATGAAAAAACCAATCCTCTTTTCCATCCGGAGTATCTACCCATGCTCCCTGATGAGGTCCATTTATATTCGTATTTCCCTGAGCCATCACAATTTTCCACTCATACGGACCCCATATATTTTTAGACCGTAAAACTGTCTGCCAGCCTGTCGGTACACCTCCGGCAGGAGCAAAAATATAATACCAGCCGTCTCGCTTATAAAATTTAGGACCTTCTATCGTTGCATTGCCAATATGTCCGTCAAAAATAATTCTGGACTCCCCGATCGCCTGTGTCCCGTCCGGAGTCATACGGATCAATCCCAAAATACTTTTCAGACCGGCACGACTTCCGGCATAGCCATGTACTATATAAGCATTACCGTCTTCATCCCATAACGGACAAGTATCGATAATCCCTTTAGCAGCTTTTACCAATACGGGGTTATCCCATTTCCCGGCAGGATCTTTAGATTTTACCATATAAATTCCCGTGTCGGGATCACCATAATAAATATAAAACTCTCCCTGATGATATCTTATACTGGGTGCCCAAACCCCATTTCCATGTTGCATCTGAGAAAAGCGTTCTTCCGGAAGCAAGCGTTCAATAGCTGTTCCTATAATACGCCAATTCACCATATCTTTAGAGTGAAGAATCTGAAGGGCAGGTATACATGCAAAACTCGAAGATGTCATATAATAATCATCGCCTACCCGACAAACGTCCGGATCAGAATAATCAGCATCTAAAACAGGATTCTTATACTTTCCGTTTCCCAAATCGGAGACCCATACTTGCGAGACATAAGATTGTGCAGAAACTGTTCCCCAACAAAGTAATAGGCAAATTACAGCAGTCCATATATTCTTCATAGCACTTATTAAATTAGTTGCAGTGCAAAAATAAACACCATACAAAATCAAAAGGGGGAAATTTCGACAAATTACGAGGATTTTTTATACACACTTTCAACACACGTTTTTCTAAACCAATCCCCTCCCAAAACAGATTCGGGAATATATAAAGACACATCATCTTCATCCAATTGCGATGACCAAGAAACTCTGGATTCAGGGTCTGCACCTTCGCCGGCAGAAGCATACTCGGCATAACGGGCAGTTTTTTCATTTGCTGCATTTCGCCAATTATGCCATCCCTCCGGACGAATATGTTTTCCCATCCTGCATTCTAAAAATACCACCGAGGCATATGGTCTCCAAGGACGACCTAAATACACGTTAACAACTCCTTCTGCAGCAGTCAAATTACACTTATAAAAAACATAACCGTTCTTATGATTCTCCGGCGTAGATGCCGCAGTAATATAAGAATCGGATTTGCTGTGAAGAATACAATGATCAAACCAACATGTCGCCGGACCGAAGATATAATCGGTAGTTCCCTCTATATAACACCGATCGTAATATTGCCGGCTATTCTCATTCCCTGTAAACAATGTATCTTGATTTCCCAACAACCGACAATTACGAACAGCCACACAGTCTCCTTCTACATGCAATGCTACGGCCTGCCCGACTCGTCCCGCCCGATTCTCTACCGTAAGATTTTCCAACGTTACACGATTCCCTCGTATTTGTAAGGTATAAGTACGAAATGTCCCCATCCGGCGCAACGAATCATAATCATCATAATAAATCAAAGTCTCCTCCGGACCGTCACCTTTTAATGTTATGTCGCATTTCCATGAAGGAATCTCTACCTTTTCATAATAAATGCCTTTTTTTATATGTATTACACGGGGTACAGGGGTAAAATCACGGACAGAATTAATAGCATCCTGTATAGTTATAAAGTCTCCGCTACCATCTTGAGCCACTACAATTACCGGATAAGCGGTATCGGCATAAATAGAAAAAACAAGGACAAAACTTAAAAAAAACGTGCAAGCAAATGTTTTCATGGAACATCCTCTATTTATTAATACAATCAGGCTGCAATATACAATTTCTCATTTTTATTATACATAAAAGGGGGCTAATTTTTTCCTGTTCTTTAGAAGCTGTTTAAATTTTCCGATAAAAAATCATATATACAGACTTTGGAGAGATACTTTCGAATATGATTCTCTGAAAACAAAAATTCACACGTAACAGAAGCATAAAACAAATTGTTCTCAAAAAAAAATACTCACAAAGAAAAAGAAACGGTCCAGGAAAACATTCCAAACCGTTTCTTTTACAAACACTACAGAATACTTAATAGCAAAAGGCTCTTTATTCAGAGCCTTTATATAGATATTAGTATTTGATCAAGTTCACCAAAAGGTCACCTTCAACTTCCTCGATAGTAACCTTATCTTCACGTGACAACCAACCCAAAGCAGCATATAACTGCTTATCTTTCAGTTTAGTCACCTTTTTAAGCCCTTTCAAAGTTAAACCTTCGCTTTCATTAAGGGCATTCCATACGAGTCCGGCATTCAAACCGATTTCTTCTCTGTCCATAACTTGTTGATTTTAGAATGAATAAATATTGTAAAATCGTTTTTAGTAACAGTTCTTTGCAAAAATACGACTTTATTTTTATAAATTGAATTTAAAGTCTGTTTAAATTTTATAGAAATATTTTTTAACAGCCTATCCTAATAGTAACAAGTCGATTTTCAAGCCATTAAGATTATTTTAATTTAATATGGGTTATTACCCTTCCACCTTAAACAACCTCGAATTTTCTGAAAATCAATCTTATCCTTTCTTGAATAAACTCTAATCAGGACTTTTAATATACACCAAAGGCCGACTCCATTAACAACAACAGAACGGCCCTTTTGGTTTATTTAATCAACACAAATAAAAGCATTCCACACTTATCTCTCCATTTCAAGACAGAGCATAATAAAAGGTGCGACACCTTTAGGATCATTATCCCTAACGATTTCATTCACATAATAGTCAAACGAACCGTCTCGATAAGGTTTTCTTCCTCCTAACCCGGCGACACCGCAAATACGAGTCAAAGAGACGATACCTTTATCATCCACTACTATAAAATTATCCAAAATACCCTGATAAGCCTTTTGAGCGATCGACAAACTTTTTTCAGGCAAATATCCTTTACGCACACCTTTAGCAATCGCATAAGCATACATAGGCGTACAAGACATTTCCAAATAATTACCTTCCCTTTCCGGCATATCTACGACCTGATACCAAGCTCCCGTACGTTGATCCTGATATTTCGGCAATATTTTCACAAGATCATTTAGAATCAAAATCATTTTATCCCTGCCCGGTTGATTTTCCGGAATAAAATCCAAAGCATCTACAATAGCCATCATATACCAGCCTAATGCCCTACCCCAAACATGCGGAGCTTGCCCGGTTTTTAAGTCAGACCAAGGCAATGCCTTTATCTCGTCCCATGCATGACGATAAAGACCGGTTTTCTTATCATACGTATGTTTCGCAATGATCAAAAACTGACTTACAACATCTGCAAAATCTTCCGGTTCATTAAATGTTGCGGCATATTGAGCATAAAAAGGTGATCCCATATAAATTCCATCGAGCCACATTTGATACGGATATATTTTTTTATGCCAAAATCCTCCGTCCGAAGTACGAGGCTGGGAAGCCAACTGTGCCCGCAATGTATCCATTGCGATTTTATAACGCGGATCTTTTTCCCGTTCATATAGTCTGAACAAAATCTTTCCCGAATTTACATGATCCAGATTATAATTTGTCTTTTTATAGCCATATATCCGACCATTCTCGTTGATCATCGTATCGGCAAACTGTTTTACATATTTATAAAGATAATCTCCTCCATAGCGGTCATAAACATCCAAAAACGCCTGACATTCAAGTCCATGACAATAATTCCATTTCAATTTTGTAGAGAAATCGAGCATCCATCCCTCCGGATTACGAATAATCTCAGACTGACACATCCTTACCGACATCGGAAGTTCGGGATTCACTGCCCATTTTGTTTTCGATTTAGCGAAAATTCCAGAACAAGCCAATAACATCATCAACAAAAATACGGACTTTCTCGTCAGGTCTTTCAAGGTTTGTTTCATATAATTAGCGTTTTAAAATTACTTCGACTGATAAATAAAAATATTCCTCTACTTTTTCAAGACTTTCAACGTCTTTCTTCCCTGCTCTGTTAGCAAAGAAATAAAATAAGTTCCCTTATTCAGCATCGAACCGCCTATGCTCCAATTGTACATTCCGGCACTCTGAACACCCCGATCCCAAGAACGTACAAGCTGCCCGGAAGCAGAGATCAATGAAATTTTTGTCCGGGTTCTATTCTTTAATATATAAGTAAGCGTCAGACTATCCCGAAATGCAGTTTTATCGATCCTTATCTCCGGGGACAATTGCTCTGCCAAAATATTCGAAGGGCTCATATCCTTACTCAAGCCGGAAATCTTGACATCCTTCAAGCAAATCGTTTTCCCATTTGCCACAGAAGAATACCAAGGATATATACGTATATAAAGAATCTCTCCAGCAGATAACTCCAACATCGGATTGACCGAAATTTCGTTCAAGACCCCGTTCGACATATTTTTCTGCTCACTCAATGTCATTACAGCCGAAATATCGGAAGATTTGAAATAACGCGCCCGATAGCACATTCCATTTCCTCCCGAACCGGCAATAACGAAACTGATATTATCTACGGTAAACGTTTTTCCTTCCGGTATAGAAATTCCGAACTGAATATAACGATCTGCGACCTCATCCTCTTCTTTAGGCCATGATCCTCCCAAAATCAAGTTTCGTTGAGATTTTTCCGAAATACCACCCACACGGTTATAATCCGAAACGGACATATTGCTCCAGCTTTCGGGAAGAGCCTCTATTGGTCCGGATACAACGGATTGCTCGTCTCCATCCAGTTTCCAAACGACTTCCGACCGCACTCCGGTCGATGCATCCAATCCCGTTCCGGAAAGGAGTATCTCTTTTTTCATCGCTCCGGTAGTCAAAGCTAAAGTTCCGGTTATATCTCCCGCTATACCAGGGACAAAACGTACATAAAAAGAAGTATAAGCCAACTCTCCGTTTTCATAAGGCAACCTCAAAAAAGAAGTATAATCCCCCTCCTTTATCAAAGAAACTTCATATCCTTCAGTAACAGTTATCGTCACCGAACCGTTAGCCGGACCAAGAGACGAACCGCTGACAGAAAAAAGATACTCCGATGAAGAACCGACATAAACCATTCCGAAATCACACTCCGATGACGGACTGACCATTAAAGACGGAGCAACAGAAAGACAATCCGACAAAATGTTCTGTCTTAACAATTCCTCAGCCGCTAATCGGGCAAAAACAATAGCGCCATTCATCTTAGTATGCGTTCTATCTCCGGAGGCATATAATTCCGAAAGGGCTTTCGTCTCGCCATATTCTTCCACTAAAACTCTTGTCAACTCGGTATGATCGACGACAGGAGTTCCGGTTTCTGCAGCAACCTCGCGAACAGCAGCGGCATAATCTCCGTCCGCCGTTATATGCCGCCCGGTCTCCGAGATCTTATTTCCGGAAAAATTACATCTTACAACAGGGGTAAATAATACGGGTACTCCCCCGGCAGCCTTTGTCTCGGACACGAACATTTTCAAATTCGATTCAAACTCGGGAATAGTAGAACCGGTTCCTTCCACATTTGTCTTCTCATCATTATGTCCGAACTGTATCAAAACATAATCTCCCGGAGATATTTTTGCTTTCGAAGCATTCCATAATCCTTCCGAAATAAAAGATTTACTACTCCGACCGCTTCGAGCATCATCAATTACCGTAGCGGCATCCGACAAGACGAACATAGATAATGTTTGCCCCCAACCCACCTTTTCGGTAGTTGAAGGATCATATTCAGCCATCGTAGAATCCCCGATAGTAATTATCTTTACCTTCGCATGTACGGAAAACGTAAAAAACAAAAACAGTATTACCGATCCCAAAAACCTCATAATCAAAAACACAATAAACCTAAAACAATCTTTTTACCTTACACTCACACGAAATACATTTACTTGTTTGCCCGAGACCACACGCAAAACATAAAAACCCGAAGGCAATTCAAACGAAACACTTTCTCCGTCTCCCGTTTTTTTCAGAACAGCGCTCCCGTTTATTGCAAATACATCTACCGTAACATTACCCGATATACCCGCAAAATGAATCCGATTTCCCGAAACACAAACTCTCATATCGCTATTCTGTTCCAAATCCGAAATAAGACCTCCCGTCTCCGAAGATTTCAATGTCCATCGAGAATCACCCACTTCATCCCCGACAAAATAGTCAGTAGTCAAAATATAAGAATCATAGTCTTTCGAAATGACAGAAGCATTAATCCGCGTATTGATTTTCAAGTCACCGGTTACCTCATTCTCAATCAGGCAATTTTGGATATACGCCTCATCATTCAATACGACTTTTTTCGTTTCAAATCCTGAAATTATACAATTCTCCAATCTATAAACAGAACCGGTACAAGCCCCGGTAGCAATAATCTCATTAGACGCTCTTGCCGCATTTCCGGTCTGAGTCTCATCCGCATCCGTCCCGCAATCCAAAATCGTCACGTTGCTCATTTTGAAATTCAGAGGTACAGCCCCCCCATTTACAAAAACTCCCCCCGAACAATTAAAAAACGAACTATTTGTCAATTCCGTTTCCGAAAGCTCAGCTTTAGCAAATCCCAAAACAGAATAATTGGGGCTTGCCTTACACATATCATGAAAGACCGAATTATCGACTTCCAACTTACCGATTACGGCAATATTCGTCTTGTCATCAGCCCGAACAGCACCACGCCCATATCCGTAAATCTCGCAATTTCTAAACGAAATTTCCGGAATCGTCTGAGCTTCCCCCGTGACGCTGATCAGATATTTGCTGTCAGTCGGTTCTCCATCAGGACGATCATAAAATAAAATAAGACCATCTAAAGCAATACTTGCTCCATTTTTAATTTTAAAAGTCACCTTTTCCAACACCGGAGGTTCTATCAAGCCCGATTTAGCCTTTATCGTGATATTTTTATCTACCGTCAACTCCTTTCCTATAACCTCGCTTGTCACTTCCAGCACATCTCCGGCAGAAGCATTCTTCAACAATGTCTCCAAAGAAGTCGGGACAATAGGCGTATAATCTACAACTTTATTTTGATTCTCGGTAATCTCTGCAACAAGGCTGTTCATATACACTTCAAGATTCGTATAACCCTCAGAGTTAACAATCTTTCCGTCTGCCGCATTATTTTTATTCAATCCGTGAGCCTCTTCCCATACATCGGGAATCCCGTCACCGTCCGTATCTATCAATTCCGCTTCTGTTACTCCTCCGTCCGATAACTCCGGCCATGCACTTGTCGCCCCTTCCGGTTTAACATCATCTGGTAAATCTATTAATCCCAGTTTACTTTTCGCATCCGCAGAAACGCTTCCGGTATAAGTCGTTATCCCGTACTCCGTCTCCCTCACTATGCGGGCATCCACTTCATCCCTTGCAAGAGAGCATCCCGCATACAATAAAACACGCCCCAATGCCTGAGTTGCCGTATGAGTAGTTACAACATCCGTTTCCAAAGGAGTATCTAATTTAATGGTGTCTTTTGTAACCTGAGTATATAATCCGTCACAAGAATTATTGTCGATCTGTTCATAAATACCTTTCGTCCAATTATCTTTCGTTACGTCCGAATAACCTTCGACAACATTTCCATCGACATAATATTTCCCCCAAACATGTTTCATGGGAGCAAAATCAGGGTATTTAGAAACATAGCTTTCCGTACGAATGCCGATTCCGGCAATCCGATACCGCACCTTAGCAGAAGTTGCCGCACTTTTTGTTGCCGGTCCGGGCTTATAATAATTATTTACGATATTTATTTTCATTCCCTCACCACCATAACAACCATTACCCGACCAGTTATAAATTACATTATTCCTCAAATCCATATATTCTCGTGTCTGAGTTCCCGCTTTCGGACCTAAACGAGGAGCTCTGCTGTCATGATGCGCCAATAAGTTATGATGATAAGAGGCCTTAGCACCACCCCAGTTACCTCCATATCCATGCGTGCCTTTTTCATGTCCTGCCGTCCGCAGGCTTTCTGAAATAATGCACCATTGTAAAGTCAAGTTATCAGACCCGTACAACGAACAGCACTCATCTACAGACCAACTGATAGAACAGTGGTCAACAATAATATTCTTTTTTCCCCATCCGCCTAAAGCATCTTCCTCTGTTCCACTCTCATTTCCCATACGGAAACGCACATAACGGATGATAACATTATTCGCCGACACGGATACCGGCCAACCTGCGATACAAATACCTTGTCCGGGAGCTGTTTGTCCGGCAATAGTAATATCGTCATTCGCTATCTTCAACGTACTTTTCAGAAAAATAGTCCCGGCAACATCAAAAACGATTGTTCTCGCTCCTTTCTGCACAACAGCATAACGCAAACTTCCCTTCAATCCGGTATCTTCAAGCGTAGTCACATGATAAACAGTTCCGCCTCGTCCTCCGGTCGTATAACGACCGTGTCCCTCTGCTCCGGGAAATGCCGGCGTTTGCGCCTGCACACAAACCAACGAAAGTATCGAGATTATAATACAGATAGATATGTTTTTCATTTGTAATAAACTTTAATGATACAAAGATATACATGACCAGCACTTAACAATGTGTAGGAATCAACAGAATAGGTGCATTTATTGTTATTCCTTGTTCCTGCTATTCCTCTTCTATAAAACTTTCTAAAAAATAAAAGTCCGGAAGTATAGATTCTTTCCGGACTTTCATCTCAAATACACACATTAATAATTAATAAATGCTATCACAACATTTTGAACACACTTGTCTTTTTTTCTGAAACGATACGAATAATACAAGGCTGAACAGTGCTTATCCGGAAAGTACCGTCCGATACTTTTTCCCGTGCCAAGACTGTACCCGTTAAAGAATAAGCGCTTACTGTCGCCGATTCCGGAATATTTCTAACCACGATCTCATCACCGTTTCGATAAGCAATGTAATCCGGTAAATCAAGAGTTTCTATCCCGGATACATCAGCCTTAACAACTTCCGACAATTCGCTCAACATACCATATTCACTCACTCCCTGAACTGTATATTCATCACCGGACTGCATCAGCTCATCCTCATATACCAACTCCGCCGCATCTGCCTTTACAAAACCTATCGTAGATCCATTCTTTTTTACGACATAACAGATGACATACTTCGAAGCTTCCCAACTTAACGTCTTACCTTCTATCTTCAAACCGGACGGTGCTTCGACACTCTCCGTCATAATCGCCGGATCCCAATCATCACTTCCACTCATTACATTTTCGATCGTATAAGCTGCAGCCTCTTCATCAGTCAGCGAATTTTTGGCGTAACCTTCAATCTTATTCTCTTTCATGGTTACTCCGTTCTCATCTTTTTTCGGTTGTCCGGTAGATTCATCTATAATTGTTTCTCCTTCATAGTAATAATAATAATCATTACGCAATGACACATCGACCGGATCTCCGTATGCATCTACGGTTTTATAGTCTGCCCATATTTCCGGAATACCTCCCATCGTAAAATACCAGCCTTTTGCATAAACAGGGACTTTGCATGTAGTATATAAAAATACCGTCTTAGGCGAATCGTGCCAAGGTCTGCCGAAATAAAGCCCTTCGACATCAGCATTTCCGTCGATAACGCAATGATCAAAGACATAGCCCCACTTTTCTTCCTTCTTATGATTCGGTGCAACGATATATCCTCCCGATTTACGGGTATTATACAATGTACATTTATTAAAGAATACATCCCCGGCTCCATAAATATAATCGACAGCACCTTCGATAAAACATTCGTTCAAGAAATGACGTCTCCCCGTTTTATTCGAAGTAAGGTAAGTATCTTGATAGCTTCTCAACTTACATCTATTCAAGATAGCCCGGTCACTATAAGTACACAGAGCAAGGGCTTGAGGTCCGTCCTGCGCAGTTATTCCGTATTCGTTTTCAAACGAAATGCCCGTCGCATAAAAATTATCTCCGGTGACATATACGGTAGCCCCGTCAGTTGGAGAATAGACAGGCTTGCCCAAATCATTATCCCCGCTGACTCGGTCGTCCGAAATAATAACACTCTCCGCATCCTCCCCGATCAGATGAATATACGGTTTTGCAATTTCAAGATGGCCTTGATATTTTCCCGCTTTAATATAAATCAACCACGGAGATGTACGGTCGGAAGGTGCGGCATCGATTGCTTCTTTTACAGACGTATAATCACCTGAACCGTCCTGTGCTACTACGACATCAAAAACTTTTGCGATCGGGTCGGGACGACTCATTGTCGTAAACGTTACTGAGAAAGCTTCATTAGGTATCCCCGATACATTGGTTACAAAACCGGCCGGAATATCGACAGAATAAGGGGTATTGTACGCTAATTTCGTATAAGGCAAAGTAACAGACGTAGATCCATATTCAGGGACTAAAGAGATTCCGTTCAATACGACATCTCCCGTACCGGCTTTTATTTTTTTGTTAAAGTTCAGAATTAATGCTCCATTCGCAGAAGCTGAAGAAGAACCCTCAGCCGGAACTGACGAAGCCAATACGGGAGCTTCCGGATCATATTCATTCTTAGGATCGGCAAACACGAATACATTAGCCAAAGTCGTACCGTCATTCCCCGAACCCAATATCGTGCTTGTTTCATCAGCAATCCAACGAATATAAACCATAGATTGATCCTCCGCTTCAACAGGAAGTTTTCCGATACAATCTTCCCACAACGACTGTCCATAAACCGAAGAAAGATCTATCGTCACAAGGTCTTTAAAATTTTTATTATCTAACGAATACTGCATTTTTTGCTTAGAATATACTTGATAACTTCCGGACATCAGCGATGTAACCTCTATATTCGTATATCCTTTAGTCGAAAACTGAGCCTGAAAATAACGCCGGGAACTAAAATCTGTCGTCCAAAGCCGAGCATTTGCATGTGCCGGAGTGTATTCTGCAGCATGGTATAACCAATTTACCGATGCTCCGGTCGGTTCATAAGCCGAAAGCAACCCCTGATTCGTAGATTCAGAATAGAACGGTGCGGGAATCTCTTTTCTTTTTTCAGCACTGGCAGCATCATTAAAATCCCAGCCTACAATAAAGTCCTTTTGATCGAAATTCGCTGAAAGCTCTACATTCCCGGTTATCTGAACAGTACGAACTTTTTCTGTCTGACCATCGCTCCAGCCTCCGAATATCGTCACAGGGTTATCTACCACTGAAAGCGTCACGATAGTTCCTTCCGGATAAAAATTATCCTCTGCTTCAGGAGAAAAAGAGATTTTACCCCACCGAGAACCGTTGACAGAAACAGTCAGCTTATACAAAGTCAGTTTATTGAAATTAGCGGTTATTTTCCGATCGGTATTTAAAACAAGTTCCAACTCCGGATCGCTTCCCAGTACCGCACCGCCATCATCATCCGTCCAGTTTACGAATTCATATCCAAAAGCAGCCTCTGCAGAAATTTTTACCGTCGAATTTATATCATAAGTCTCCGATACCGGAAAAACAGATATATTCCCCGCACCTTCGATATTCGTTTTTGTACTCAACGTTACCTGTTCGGCCGTAGAAACATAATCGCCATAAATGTCGAGACTAAGCAGGAATGCATATTGAGAACCATTCAAATTATAAAAGCGGATAGATACATTCTTTTGTTTTTCTTCCGGAATGGAAATAGAGACCAAATGTCCCTGTGTATCTTTATATTTCTCGTTATTAGAATCATAATAGTATGTCCCGTCCAATGGCGTATTGAAAATCGTTTCCCACTCAGACTGACCTTCATACTTTATCTGCACACCCAATCCCCGATCATTTCCGGTAGCAGCTTCTACAAATTCGATCTTCGTAACCGACTCCAAAGCAGAAATTTCGATAGCAGAATTATCCTTCTTTTCTGCCCGAATATAACCGGGAGTCACATAAGAACTGGTAAATTTAGAATCTGTTCCTGTCGGAGAAACAACTACCTGAGACAAAGAAAAAGAAAAATCCTCGTTCGAAAAATGAGTCTTTGCAGGTACAACGACTGCATCATCGCTTGCAGAAGAAGATTCCCAATCTTGAAATGTCGTAGAATACAAAAGTTTCTCTTCTGCACGGATCGAACCGATCACCGACAAACATAAAAGAAATAAAAATCCGAATCGTTTCATCATCTGTTTCATGGTTATAATTTTATATTTATACTATTTAACTGTTCCTATTATCTGAGGATACCACTCATCGTTTCCACCCAATACATTTCTTAAAGTTATCTGATCCGCCTCTTTATTCGTAAGCTGATGCGACCAGCTAACCCGACTTTCACAATTTCCACCCTCACCCCGACTTTTATACTCGCCATAAAAAGTTGTCTTTTCAGCATCGGGTTTCCTCCAATTATGCCACCCTTCAGGAGAAATATGGCTACCCATATCACATTCAATAAACAAAGTCCGGGCAAAAGGACGCCAAGGACGCCCCAAATAAACATTTTCGACAGAGTGATCTGCCGTCAACCGGCAATTATGGAAAACATACCCGTATGCCTTTCCTGCCGGAGTCGCCGCTGCAGTAAGATACCCTTCTGAACGTTTACTGTGAATTGTACAGTTCTCGAACCACGCAGTAGATTTTCCGAAAATAAAATCGACCGTTCCTTCGATATAGCAGCCTTCGTAATATTGCCGGCTATCTTTATCATAAGTATAAAGAGTATCCTGAAAGCCCAGAAAACGACAATTCCGGAATATAGAACGATCTCCGCTCACAAAAACGGCAACAGCCTGTCCGACAGGCCCTGCACTATTCTCGAAAGTCATATTCTCAGCTATAAAATCCGGAGCGTAAACATAAAATGAAGCAGAACCCGAAGTAGACATCTCCTCTCCGAATACATTCATTTTAGAAGCATAATCATCATAAGTCAAAATAGTCTTAGTTCGGGACTCTCCCATAAATGAAACATTTATTTTACTCTCCGGCAAAATAACCTTTTCTTTATAAACACCTTCCCGTATATAGATCGTCGTACGCCCTTTTTTCCTGAAATCAGGTACTGCATCAATGGCCTCTTGTATAGTAAAAAAATCTCCGCTACCATCTTTAGCTACAACGTAATCATACATCACGATATGAGGAGCAAGAGCAGGAATAGTTTCTTTTATCGCCTCGGCGACCATACGGGCAATTAATCTCGCGCCTCGCACATTAAGATGAGTATTATCTTGTTTTCCTTTAGGCAATGCAGCATAAATTCCCGGCTCGACCCAGACAAAAAGAGAAGTAGATTTTTCTGGTCCGTACTTTTCCAATAAACCGGCAGACATTTTATTTAAATCGATTAATAAAACTTGTTTTTCCTTAGCAACAGTTCTTACTGCATCGGTATATTTCCCATGCGTATCTGCTAATGTACCGTTCGGATTAAACTTTCTACGGACAATAGGCGTAAAAAGTACCGGTATCGCCCCGACTTTTCGGGTCTCATCTATATATTTCCCTAAATTTATCTTATAGTCGGTTTCCGCATCTGAATGACGGGCAGTATCAGCTTTTTGATCATTATGCCCGAATTGGATAAACACATAATCCCCTTTACGAAGTTTTTTCCGTACGAGTTCCCAATGTCCTTCATTTCTGAAACTCCGCGTACTGCGTCCATTCAAAGCTCTGTTATCGACATGAATATCCGGAGTCAAAAATCCGGGGAACATCTGTCCCCAACCTCGTTCAGGATTTCCGCCCGAAAGAGATTTATCGGCCATTGTCGAGTCTCCGATCATATAAATGACAGGAATGCGCTCGACATCGAACGAACAAAAAATGCACGTAAATAATGTAAATAAGATATAGTAGGATGTGTTCTTCATTTATAGACATTTAAACATGTCACAAAAATAAGACACACAATCCTATTCAAAAGAGTATTTTTTGACACAAATTGTGGAAATTTTTCCACAGAATCAAACTTCCGGAATTTTAAGGATTTGACCGACCTTCAAGGAGGATGAATGCAAATTATTTATTTTTTTCAACAAATTAGTAGTAACACCCGGGAAACGTTGCGAAATAGTCCATAAACTCTCTCCCCGAGTGACCTTATGATAATGATAACGATCATAGGCAGGATTGCGCGGATTACGTGCCGTCGAAATATTCTTCTTACTCGAAACCGGAGAAATAACGGCAGTTTCGTTTTTTACTTCTTTCGTAGATTGTGCAATAAAAGTCGAATCTTTAGAGATGACAGTTATACTATCCGGTTTCTCGACTTTTTTAGAAGGAGTTTTCCGAGCGAGTTCGGCACGATAAACTTTCAGTCTTCGGCCGGCTACGATATTATTATTCTTTAAATGATTCCAATTACGAAGATTCCGGACAGAAACACCATAACGATTGGCGATAACAGAAAGAGACTCTCCTTTTCTTACACGATGATATACCCAACTGCCGCCTCCGGTCGAAGCATAATAACCTGCAGGTTCGACAGTTGTCCGCCGACCATATATCTCAGATTGATAATTGACAATAGAATCTTTCGCATCGATAAAAGCGTAAGCCTGCTGCGCAGGCAGACACAACGTTCTCAAACGGGTATCTCCCGGAATAATATCTTTTCGATATTGCGGATTAAGCCCTCGTAATAGGTCCATAGGAATCTCCAAAACATCAGCAATCTGCTTCAAATGAATACGATCGCTGATCTGTATCGTGTCGGTCGTCAAAGGCAGGTCGGTAAGAACCGGACAAATATTATGTTCTTGGTAATAATGCATCACATAATTAGCCGCAATAAACGCAGGTACATAGCCCCGAGTTTCTTTCGGCAGGTAATTATAAATTTCCCAATAGTCTTTTTTGCCACCCGAACGGCGGATCGCTTTATTTACATTTCCCGGACCACAATTATAGGAGGCTATGGCAAGAGGCCAGTCTTGATAAATATTGTACAATTCTTTTAAATATCGTACGGCTGTCTCTGACGAACGAACAGGATCTCGACGTTCGTCGATCAAACTATTTACTTCAAGACCTAAAGGCTTTGCCGTACCGATCATAAACTGCCATAACCCGGTAGCTCCTGCACGGGAAACAGCATCCGGACGCAAAGCCGATTCGATGATCGGCAGATATTTCAATTCAAGAGGCAATCCGGCTTTTTCAAGAGCTTGTTCGAAAATAGGAAAATAATAGGCACTCAGACCGATCATCGTTTCTACCAATTCACGACGCTTCTCGGTATAAAGAGTTATATAACTTTTTACAACCTGATTATACGGCATTTCTATAACAGTAGGTAAAGCCGCCAAACGCTGAATATAAACAGAATCCGGATAATCTATATTAACACTGCTTCTTATGCAATTTTCATCGATTATGGCATATTTCTTTAAAAACCAACTGGACAGAAGACTATCGACATCAGCTTCAAGGCTTTCCGGCAAAACGATTTCCTGATCTGAAATCGTATCTTTAGCTGTTTTGATTTTCTGAGATTCATCTATCGTTCCCCAAACAGGGAACAGCAAAACCGAAAAAAGAAATATAAGCACTATTTTCTGCATAATCAATTCATTTTTTTTAAAAAGTTATCGCACATTGCAACCCCAATGAGGTACTCGAAAATGGCGTAGGCTCCATTACAGCCGGAAGCAAATGCATCGAAACATCAGGCGTAATGTCAAAATGATATAATTGAGCATCGACATAAGCATCGATCATGGCCACGACATAAACCCCGATCATAGATATAATACATAAATCCCGATTACGACGGTAAAAATCCTTCTTCCGTTTCATCGCACTTTTCAGCCACTCGGTATTCGATTCGATCCATTCTTTATCATTCCTACGGTTATACGGAAGAAAATTTATATAACTATCGGTAGTCGGATCACTATCCATAACATCCCGATATGCCTGAGAATAATCGGTATAATATCGGCCATTCCATGAGACGGCATACGTTAATCCCATAAACCCGCCTATTACAATCGGCAATTTCCAATATCTCCGATTATAAATCTGTCCCAGACCCGGGACTAATGCCGATAACCAAACGGCTTTCATCGGATCGGGGTTGAACACGACACTATCTCTACGGTCGACCTCCAATCCGGTAGTATCGACAACATCGATAGCCCCCTCTGTACCGATGACATAAAGAGAATCTTTTCCGGTAGAAACTTCCGTCTGTATTTGAGCCGATACCGGGACAACCGACACCGGAATTAAAAGACATATAATTAAAAAGATCCCCAGTATTTTATGTCTGTATATGTAATATATCCCTGTCAAAATACTATTTCAGTTTATCAAAGATAGCGATCAAACGTTCCAACTCCTCTTCATTTTTAAAAGGAATACTAATCCTTCCTTTTCCTTCATCATTACAAGTAAACTGAACTTTTGTATTAAAAAATGAAGAAAGATGTTTTTTCAGAATATCATATTCTTCGCGTGAAGTAGGACGAGAAGGGACTTTCGGCTTTTTCGCTTCTTCTATCGAATGTCCTTCGGAAAGACTTTTCACGATTTCTTCGACTTTACGCACAGAATAACCGTTCTCTTGTATCAATTCATACACTTTCAACTGAAGTGCAGGGTCATCAATCGACAGCAAAGCCCGCGCATGTCCCATATCCAGCAATTTGTTCTTCAGCCCCATTTGAATTTCAGCCGGCAGTTTCAACAAACGCAGATAATTAGCGATAGTCGTCCTTTTCTTACCTACCCGGTCGCTCAACCGTTCTTGAGTCAGATTATACTGTTCGATCAATTTCTGAAACGTCAATGCGATTTCGATAGAATTCAAATCTTCCCGTTGAATATTTTCTATCAACGCCATCTCCATCATCGTCTCATCCTCTGCTGTACGCACATAAGCCGGAATAGTTTTAAGGCCGGCCATGATAGAAGCCCTGTAACGACGCTCCCCGGCAATGATCTGATAAGTTCCGTCCGATATCTGACGTAAAGATATCGGCTGTATAATACCCAATTCTCGAATAGATGTAGCCAGTTCCGACAACGCTTCCTGATCAAATTCCCGTCTGGGTTGGTCAGGATTCGGCTTTATTTTTGAAATTTCTATTTCATTTATCGACGAAGACCCCTCCGTTTTCACCTCATCCATCGTAATGAGTGCATCGAGTCCACGTCCCAAAGCGTTTCTTTTAAATGTAGCCATAGTATGTCGCCCTTTTATACCTGCCGGGCAAGACAGGTTTATCTTATAAAATCAACTCTCTCTTTCGATCAACTCTTTTGCCAGTTGCATGTGGTTAATACTTCCACGAGAATCCGGATCGTACAATATCGCCGGAATACCATGACTGGGAGCTTCGCTCAACCGGATATTCCGCTGAATAACGGTAGTAAACACCATATCCCTGAAATGCTTTTTCAGTTCCTCATAAATTTGATTGGCAAGTCTCAACCTCGCATCGTACATAGTCAGCAAAAAGCCCTCTATTTCCAAAGCCGGATTCAATTTGGATTTGATAATCTTAATTGTGTTCAACAATTTACTGATTCCTTCCAGCGCAAAATATTCGGCCTGAACCGGAATAATAACCGAATCCGCAGCGGTTAAGGAATTGACGGTTATCAAACCCAACGATGGAGAGCAGTCTATCAAAACATAATCATATTCCCGCTTGACCTCATCCAATAACCGTGACAACACTCGCTCCCGGTTTTCTACATTCAAGAGTTCCAATTCCGCACCGACAAGATCGATTCTCGAACACACGATGTCCAATCCTGAAACACAAGATCCGACAATCGCTTCACGCAAAGAATTTCCACCGATCAGACACTCATAAATCGATACAGAAACCGTACGAGGATCTACCCCGAGTCCTGAAGAAGCATTTGCCTGTGGGTCGGCATCGATCACGAGAACTTTTTTGTCCAACGCGGCTAATGATGCGGCCAAATTGATCGAAGTAGTGGTTTTCCCCACTCCTCCTTTTTGATTGGCAATAGCAATAACTTTACCCATAACACAAAATTTTATCGGGAACAAAGTAACCGTTTTTTATGTTCTGCTATTTATCAGCACGCAAAAAAATGTCCCGATTGTTGATAAGTCGGCTTTATTGTTAATAACATCAATAAGATTCCGAATATACGTAAAGTGCTCACTCATCGTGACAAAGATAAATAAATTTGACGGATACTCCCGTGCCTTTCAATTAATTTAGCACTCGAATAAACTACACGTTAAAAAAAAGCGGTCTGAAAGATGTTTATTTTGTACATTTGCATACGAAGAACCAGACAATTAATATATATGAAAGCCCCAGTCACAGAAAAAAGACCGCTTATTTTAGTAACGAATGATGACGGAATAGAAGCAAAAGGTGTTCACGAACTGGTAAAAATGATAGAAGATTTGGGCGACATCGTAGTTGTAGCTCCGGATAGTCCCCGTTCCGGCCAATCGAGCGCACTATCTGTCGGCATTCCTCTAAGACTCAATTTGATCGAACATTACAGAAACATATCTTTTTACCGGACAAACGGCACACCGGTCGATTGTGTAAAACTTTCTATGAACCAACTGTTCGACCGCCGGCCTGACCTTTTATTATCCGGAATCAATCACGGGTCGAACTCTGGCGTCAGCATTGTTTACTCAGGAACGATGGGTGCAGCTCTGGAGGGTTGTATAATCGGAATACCCTCTATCGGTTTCTCTCTTGCCAGCCACGAACCGGATGCAGATTTTTCGCCCTGCCGGGAAATCGTAAGAGAAAGTTGTAAAAAAGTCTTGGAAAAAGGACTCCCGCCTTCGGTCTGTCTAAACATCAATATTCCGGCAATTCCTCGCCCGAAAGGTGCACGCATCTGCCGCCAGGCTCAAGGCTACTGGACCGAAGAGTATGACCACCGTATCGATCCGCACGGGAAAGATTACTATTGGCTGACCGGACGTTTTATGAATTTAGAACCCGAGAATGAAGAAACCGATGAATGGGCACTTGCTCACGGCTATATCTCGATAGTTCCATGCACTTGTGATCAAACAGCCTATTCTGCCATCCCGGAAATGAATGATCTTTTATCTTTAAAATAATCCCGGTTTATGAAAAAAATCGCCATATCGTTTATTATTTTTATCATGCTCGGATGCAGCAGCGTACCGCTGACCGGACGAAGACAACTCAATCTCGTTTCTGATCAAGAAGTTCTTGCGTTAAGTAACCAAAGTTTTTCGGACTACATGAAAACGGCAAAAGTGTCGACAGACTATATGAAGACACTACAAGTCGCACGTGTCGGACAACGCATCGCAAATGCCGTCATGAGTTTTTTGCGGAGCAACGGTATGACTGCCGATGCAGCTTCTTATAATTGGCAATTTGTACTGGTTAACGATAATACACCGAATGCCTTTTGCATGCCCGGAGGGAAAGTGGTTGTAAATACCGGCATACTTCCGTACACTCTCGATGATGACGGATTGGCCGTCGTTCTCGGACATGAGATCGCTCATGCCGTCGCCAAACACAGCAGCGAACGAATCAGCCAGCAAATGCTCGTTCAATATGGCGGAGTAGCGTTAAACACCCTGATGCAAAACAAGTCAGATGCAGCACGAGCTTTGGCAAACCAGATATACGGCGTCGGGACACAAGTAGGTGTCATGCTGCCCTACTCCCGTAAGCAAGAATCCGAAAGCGACCGTATGGGTCTCATTTTTATGGCAATGGCCGGCTATAATCCCGAGAAAGCGCCTGCATTTTGGGAAAGAATGGCTACTCAAGGATCTTCCACCCCCGAATTTTTAAGCACCCATCCGTCTGATGCCTCTCGAATAGCAAATTTAAAGAAATTAGTTCCCGAAGCTATGAAATACAAAAAATAAAAAATTCAGTTCGATAAAAGACTCATGCAAATAAGGAAAATGAAAGCAAAAGACATCGAAGATGTCATGCAACTATGGTTATACACCAACCTGAAAGCGCACGCTTTCATTCCTGAATACTATTGGTACGAGAATTTCAACGAAGTAAAATCGGCACTATCCGAGGCCGAAATATATGTTGCAGACCAAAATAAAAAGGTTATAGGATTCATCGGTCTTATCGATAACTATATTGCAGGAATTTTCGTTTCCGAACACATGCAATTGCACGGTATAGGGAAACAACTGCTAAGTATTGCAAAAAAGCGACACCCGGTCTTACAATTGCATGTTTATAAAAAGAATCTAAAAGCTATCGGATTTTATCAAAAACAAGACTTCAAAATTATAAAATCCGAAATCGACACGCATACCGGAGAAGAAGAACTTTTCATGGAATGGAAAAATAGGCCGTTTTGAGATCAAGAGTCCGGACGGATTTTATGACAAAAAAATCAACAACCAAACAAAAAAATTCTCTAATCCCAAGTAGCTTTTCTATATCATTTTTCCAAAAACCATACACATTCGATTTTCATTTCAATTTAAGAGTCGCACGACTTCCCCCGACAAGACCATTTGCATTTTTTCGCAAAAATATTCAATCACACAACTCATACAACAGAATATTTTTTGTATAAAACGATAAAATGACGAATTTATTCAAAAAAAATTCAAGTTTTATGCAATAACAAAACATTTATTCTTACATTTGCATCCGAATATAGCATAATTATACAAAGAAATAAATTATTGCTTTCAATATAGACTATTTCAAATTTTATCAGATACTGTTCCGAGACTTATTTCGGTGCATTTTGTGTTTTCTAAAAGCATAAAAACACGGTAAGAAACGAAATACGAATCTTGAAAACAGACGAAATAAAAGGAAAGATACTTTAAAACAGACTTTCAAAAAAGGAATAATCTTATGAAAAATAAAGTCGATAGGCTACAGGCTATTAAAGAAATTATCATTTCACACAAAATCAGTAGTCAGGAAGATTTACTAAAGCAACTCACGGAAAGAGGTTTCGACCTCACTCAAGCGACCCTTTCCAGAGATTTAAAACAACTGCAAATCGCTAAAGTCGCAGGCAAAGACGGAGGTTACCTTTACGTTATGCCCGAAACCGCAGGAATCGGCAGATTGGCCAATGCAAAAAATCAACAACACTATGCAGGCCCGGTATCCGGTTTTCTTTCTATCGAATTCTCCGGACAATTGGCGGTTATTAAAACACGTCCGGGTTATGCTAGCGGAATAGCTTGGGACATAGACACTCACTCTGCTGAAGAAATATTGGGAACAATTGCCGGAGACGATACGATATTGTTAATCTTACGCGAAGGAATTACCCGGCCGCAAGTATTGGAAACTCTAAAAACCATAATACCTTCTATCGACGGAGAATAAAAGAGATATTATATTAACATATTAAAATGACCCGATGCGCCTGTTTATTCTACTTAAAAACAGACCAAAGAACAAAAGAAAATGGAAGATACAATTGAAGTAATTGTAGCAAGCGAAAAGCACTTGTCGTATGTAGAAACAATTCTCGATACAATCGAGAAAGCAGCAAAAGTCAGAGGTACCGGAATCGCAAAACGGTCACCGGAATACGTAAAGCAAAAAATGCTTGAAGGGAAGGCCATTATCGCCCTCGACGGAGATAAATTTGCAGGGTTTTGCTATATCGAAAGCTGGAGTAACAAACAGTTTGTAGCCAATTCAGGACTTATCGTCGTAGAGGCATATCGAGGACACGGACTGGCCAAACGGATCAAAAGAAAAGCATTCGAACTTTCCCGATCCCGTTTTCCGGATGCAAAAATTTTCGGACTTACAACCGGACTGGCAGTAATGAAAATCAATTCAGAATTAGGATATCGTCCGGTGACATTCTCAGAACTTACAGATGATGAAGCTTTTTGGAAAGGATGCCAAAGTTGTGTAAACTATGACATATTGCAACGGACAAACCGCAGAATGTGTCTGTGTACGGGAATGCTCTTCGACCCGCACGCCGAAGAACATCATTCCGAAAATAAATAAATTACATCTAAATATAAAATACTCTCGATATGAAAAAAGAAAAAGTTGTTTTAGCATTCAGCGGAGGATTAGACACATCCTTCTGCGCAAAATATCTGACAGAAGACTGCGGCTACGAACTATATACGGCAATCGCAAATACCGGAGGGTTCAGTAAAGAAGAATTGAAATCGATAGAAGAACGTGCCTACAAATTGGGAGCGACCGAACATGCCTCTCTCGATATAACACAAGAATATTACGATAAAAGCATCAAATACATGATATTCGGAAATGTTCTCAGAAACGGAACATATCCGATCTCTGTCAGTTCGGAACGTATTTTTCAGGCAATCGCCATTATCAATTACGCCAAAAAGATCGGAGCAGACTATGTCGCTCACGGCAGTACCGGTGCAGGAAACGATCAAGTTCGCTTCGACCTTACGTTCCAGATATTAGCCCCTGAGATAAAAATACTTACGCCGACACGAGACATGACTCTCACCCGCGAATATGAAATAGATTATCTGAAAAAACACGGATACGAAGCCGATTTCAAAAAAATGGAATACTCCATCAACAAAGGTTTATGGGGAACGAGTATCGGAGGAAAAGAAACGTTGAAAAGTAACCAGACTCTTCCCGAATCGGCATATCCCTGCCAAATGATTGCAAAAGGCGAAGAAACTTTGACAATAGATTTCAAAGAAGGAGAAATCGCTGCAGTCAACGGAGAAAAATATGATGATAAAGTCGCAGCAATACAAGCTATCGAAAAAATTACTGAAAAATACGCGATCGGGCGAGATATGCACATCGGCGATACGATCATAGGTATCAAAGGACGTGTAGGATTCGAAGCTGCAGCTCCGATGGTAATCATCAACGCTCACAAAATGCTCGAGAAACATACTCTTACCAAATGGCAGCAATACTGGAAAGATCAAATCGGGACATGGTACGGGATGTTTTTGCACGAAGCCCAATACCTCGATCCTGTAATGCGGGATATGGAAGCTTTTCTACAAAGCTCCCAACAAAATGTCACCGGCCGAGTTATCATCGACCTGAAACCGTACCGCTATGTCTTGGTAGGTGTCGAAAGCGACTTCGATCTCATGAAATCCGATTTCGGGGAATATGGAGAAGTAAACAAGGCATGGACAGCTGATGACGTAAAAGGATTCACCAAAATCTTGGGTAACCAAATGAAAATTTACCATTCGGTATTGAACAAAAACAAAAAGTAAATTTTTAATAAACCAAAAGCAGAAAAAGATTTATCTTTTTCTGCTTTATTCCAATAATATAATATGATAAAAGCAGGAATTATAGGCGGAGCAGGCTACACAGCCGGAGAATTAATTCGTTTATTGATAAATCATCCGGACGTTGAGATCGAGTTTGTCAACAGCAGCAGTAATGCCGGGAATAAAATTACGGATGTTCATTCAGGACTTTTCGGCGAAACAAACCTGACTTTTACCGCCGAGCTTCCATTGGATCAAATCGATGTGTTATTTTTCTGTACAGCACACGGAGACACAAAAAAATTCATGGAAACTCATTCCCTTCCCGAAAAATTAAAAATAATAGATCTCTCTATGGATTTCCGGATAGAATCTCCCGAACATGATTTTATCTACGGTCTTCCTGAACTAAACCGTAAACGAATAATCCGGTGCAATCGAGTTGCCAATCCGGGATGTTTCGCTACCGCCATACAACTGGCTCTGCTCCCGCTGGCAAAAAACCTGCTGCTTAACAATCCTGTACATATTCATGCGATAACCGGATCGACAGGTGCCGGACAAAAACCTTCGGCAACATCTCATTTCAGTTGGAGAAATGACAATATCTCCATCTATAAACCTTTTACACATCAACATCTGGCAGAAATAAAACAAAGTCTGAGACAACTTCAAAACAGTTTTGATACCGACTTGAACTTCATTCCGGTACGGGGAAATTTCTCAAGGGGAATTTTCGCCACTCTTTACACGGACTGCCCGGTAGAACTCAATGAAATAAAACGAATTTACGAAGAGTATTACGACGATCATTCTTTCGTGTTCATCACCGATAAGAATCCCGATCTGAAACAAGTCGTAAACACAAACAAATGTTTGCTTTATTTAGAAAAATTCGGAAACAAATTGCTGATTACCTCTTTGATCGACAACCTTCTGAAAGGCGCATCCGGACAAGCCGTACACAACATGAATCTACTTTTCGGATTGGAAGAAACCGTTGGTCTGAGACTTAAACCTTCGGCATTTTAACATAATAAAAAAATTCACTATGAAACTATTCGATGTTTATCCTCTTTTCGATATAGAAATAGTCAAGGGAAAAGGTTGTTATACATATGACTCGAAAGGGAATGAATACCTCGATTTATATGGCGGACATGCCGTCATCTCGGTCGGGCACACTCATCCCTATTATACTCAAAAACTTACCGAACAGGCTCAAAAACTTATATTTTATTCAAACTCGGTAATCAACAGTTTACAAATAGAACTGGCAGATAAACTGGGAAAGCAATCAGGATACGACGATTATTCGCTGTTTCTGATCAATTCCGGTGCAGAAGCAAACGAAAATGCTCTCAAACTTGCCTCTTTCCACACAGGAAAAAAGAAAGTCATCGCTTTCAAAAAAGCTTTCCACGGACGTACGTCGGCAGCGGTAAAAGTAACGGACAACCCTAAAATCATAGCTCCTATCAACGATACATTCGAAGTCAGTTACCTGAACCTAAATGACATCGACTCCGTAAAAACAGAAATAGCCAAAGGCGATGTGTGTGCGGTTATTATCGAAGGAATACAAGGAATAGGAGGAATACAAGTTCCCAAAATCGATTTCATGCAACAACTCCGGGAAGTATGTACTCAGAACGGTGTAGTCCTTATTCTTGACGAAATACAATCGGGATATGGACGAAGCGGTAAATTTTTCGCACATCAATATGCCGGAATAAAGGCCGATCTCATAACTATAGCAAAAGGAATGGGAAACGGGTTCCCGATCGGCGGCGTACTGATAAGCCCCATGTTCACTCCGACATACGGGATGTTGGGGACGACTTTCGGAGGAAATCATCTCGGTTGTGCCGCTGCAATAGCCGTACTCGATATTATGAAAAAAGAAAATTTAGTAGAAAATGCGGCCAATACAGGTAACTACCTGATCAATGAATTAAAAAAGATTCCTCAGATCAAAGAAGTACGAGGAGAAGGACTCATGATAGGCCTTGAATTTGATCAACCGGTAAAAGAGATCAGAAGCAAACTGTTATTTGAACAGAAAGTATTTACAGGGGTTTCAGGTACAAATGTAATACGACTGCTGCCCCCATTGGTACTCACAACCGATCAAGCCGATATATTTATAGAACGTTTAAAAAAAGTATTGAATTAAGAACTATACAAAAATGAAGAGAACCCTAAAAGTTAGACAAAAGACTTTTAGGGTTCTCTTCATTTTTGAGGTAGTCTTATTTATAAACTCCGATATTAAACACGATATATTCTCTTTTTAATCTGTATTTAATACATTATTCGAGTATTTCTTAAGAACAGGAGTCTACTTTTGCTTTACATTAATTCAATATCTTACCAAAATGAAAAACTTACGACTACCGATCTTACTCATTTTCGGGCTGCTATCAAGCCTTGCATCAGCAAAAGAAATCTACGTCGCTTCTTTCGGAAAAGACTCGAATCCCGGTTCGCAAAACGAACCCTATGCAACATTGGGAAAAGCATTTACTGTTCTCGAAAACGACGATAAAATTTTTATACTGGACATACTAAGCATACAAAACGAAGCTTCAGGAACCGGAACAGGACAAATGGAAGATGACTGTCTCGGCATCAAATTTCCGTCTGACAAAAAAAACATCGTCATACAAGGGATCTCTCCCGAAACATCCGGTATCGATGGGACATCTCTTATTTTAGGGCAACGGATACTGTTATTGCAAAATGTCGAAAATCTGACCATTAAAAATATCTCGATAACCAATGCCCTGAAAAATATAAATCCCATGGTAATAGGTGGTGGCGCAATCAGTGTCGAAGGCGGAAATGTCTCCATCGAGAATTGCAATTTCGATGCCTGCGGATCATCCACTCTTCGTTACGGAGGAGCCATTCAGGTCGACAACGCCATCGTAACACTGAAAAATTGCAGTTTCGCTCGGAGCAACGCTTCTTACGGAGGGGCTATATACGTCGCATCCGGAAAGTTGATGACAGATAACTGTTCTTTCACACAAGGTAACGCTTCCCTCGGTGGCGCTATCGCTACACAAGCCAATACCGCCAACACGGTTACTCCTGAAGAAAAACAAGTTTCCATCTTTTGTTCTAATTCGTACTTTTACAAAAACAACGGTTCGGCAGGCGGTGCGATAGCCGTAAGCAACTCTACAAATAATAATGCCGTCAAACTTCGAATCGAAAGTTGTACGTTTGCCGAAAATTCAGGACGAGGCGGAGCTATCTCCCTTGAAAATAAAAAAACAACGATCAATGACTATCAGATCATAAATTCCACTTTCTACAAAAACAGCACTTCAAACGATGCCGGAGCAATCATGTTGCTTGCCGGTCAAACAGGAGAAACATTCGATCTGATCAACTGTACCATCACTGAAAATACGACAACCGGGAACGCAGGACATGGGGCAGGAATCCGGTTCTATAACGACGATTCGTCAACCAGCCAGACCGTATTGAAAAGAATATTGAACTGTATTATCGAAAACAACTATGCGACAAACAACGGCAGCAGAAATCAGAATTCCGATCTGTCGTTCCGTCATACGCCCGAAGCCACCTACTTAATCATTAAAAACTCTTTCATAGGAAGCGACGGGAACAATAATATCAACGTAAAATATTACATGGAAGACAACCTCTTCAACTATTTTTCGGCAGTAGAATCCCTTGCCGAATTCGAAGGATCTACTTCCGATCAGATTCAGGCCGAAAAATGTATTCCGGTACTAAGTTCTTCTCTCGCTTCTAATTACGGAAATCCCCAATGGTTACAAGAAGTCGGCATAACCACCGATCAAAAAGGGAAAACAAGACCGTTTACCAATAACCGATGCACTATCGGTTCTGTCGAAGTAGTCTCTACTCTAAACCCGGGAACAAAGCCCGAAGGAACACCGATATACCCAAGTTATGATAATCTGGTAATGGCAGGTTATCAAGGATGGTTTTCTGTAAAAGGTGATGACTCCGGAAACAACGGATATGTTCACTGCGGCCGTGACGGAAAATTCGAACCGGGATATGCCGGAATAGAATTTTGGCCCGACATGACCGAATACACAAAAAAATATCCGGTCGATTTCGTTTACCCCGACAATAGCCAGGCCTATTTTTTCAGTTCTTCCGATGAAGAGACTGTCGATCTGCACTTCAAATGGATGCAACAATACGGAATCGATGGCGTTTTCATTCAGAGATTCATATCTTCCATAACAAGTCAAGCAATAGGAAAAGTTTTGAAACATGCCGTAAAAGCAGCAAAAAAATATAATCGAGCCTTTTCGATTATGTATGATTGCAGCGGACTATCTACTGAGGCAGATATCTATAAAGTATTAAATGACTGGAAAATCATCAATGCTAAATACCGTTTTTCCGATCCGTCTGTATGTCCTACCTATCTCCACCATAACGGAAAACCGATGATTGCATTATGGGGTATCGGTTTACAAGGCAAGGGCAGTACTCCCGCCCAGTTTAAAACAATGATGGACAATCTGCAAGATTTAGACGGGGCTAAACAGAAATTTTCCTACTTACTGGGATCATCTTATCAGTGGAGAACCGGAGGAGGCGACGCCTATCCCGACACGAAAGATCTGGTCGAAGTATTAAAAACAGCAGATATTATTTCTCCTTGGTCGGTCGGACGTTACAACTCTATAGCAGGATTCATGGACCGTGTGGAAAAATTCCTGAAAACCGATATTTTATGGTGTAGAATGAATAATGTAGGATATGCCCCGGTAGTTTTTCCGGGATTCTCATGGAGAAACTTAAAAAATCTGACGGTAGATAAATATGATGAAATACCTCGCCTGAAAGGCGATTTCTTATGGCGACAGATTGCCGAGGCAAAAAAAGCCGGAGCCAAGATGATCTATGTAGCCATGTTCGACGAACTGGATGAAGGGACCTGTATTTTCAAATGTGCAAACAGTAAAAATACACCGATATTCGCAACTTCATCAGACCCTCAAGGTAAATTCTTGGGAATCGACGATGATCTGCCCACCGATTACTATCTGTTCTTAGCCGGACAGGCCGGCGAATGGCTGAAAGGGAATGCAGAATACGGCGATACCAAACCTTCCTACAAACCGATGGGAATGGGACATACAGAAATAGAATCTCCGATAACGATAACTTATGCAAATAATATCCTCTCAATCAAAGCCGTTCGAACCGGAAAAACAATTGTACGAATCTATAATACACAAGGGAATTTAATAGGCACATTAAAAAATAAAGAACAAAATATACCTTTCAATAAAACAATTAATATATCCGCTTTTCCTAAAGGCATATATATTATACAAACCATCCTCGAAGGAAAAACATACACCACAAAAATTCAAAAATAAAAGACTTCACAAGCCATTTAATATAAAAATGAAGTACCCCCTAAAAGTAGATAAAAAACTTTTAGGGGGTACTTCATTAAAAACACTCGACCTATTCTGTATCACCATATAAATATAATTCTCGGTTTAATATATCTTTTTATTACTGGAATCAATAATTATTCCCCAATATAGGTCTCTTTTTATAATAATACTGTTTATCACTAATTTACAGGTATTTACATTATTAACATAGTAGTCCTAAAATTATAATTCTCATATCAGGAATATTAAAATCAATTTAATAAGAATTTAATACAGTTTGTAACAATGTAGTTGAGCATTTTTAATATCGCCAAATTTCTTTTGTAACAAGTTTTAAGAAGAGCCTGATCTAAATTACCGAAAAACTCCGCTTCTTCTTGAAAACATAGAATTCACAATATTCATTAACTCTAATTTTTTACTTATGAGAACTTCTACAAAATTGTGGGCAACAGCCTTACTTTTTTCGTTTTCAGCTTTTTCTTTGAGTGCAAAAGACCTTTATGTTGCGTCTGCTGAGAATGGCGGAGCTGCCGAGAATGATGGTTTAACTCCTGAAACTCCGGTAGCTTATTTAAGCCAATTGAATAGCGTAATTGAAGCAGGAGATGTAATTCATGTAAATGGGATGATCATGATGTCTCAAGACCCTAATCAAAAACCCGATAGAACAAGTGGCTATGTACATCAACAAGCCGGAGCAAAAGGACATCAAGGTTTTGTAATTATGGGTGGCGCATGGCAAAATATCACGATGATCGGTGAGGGTCTGCAATCCGGTTTCGATTCGGAACACAAAGGTCGTCTGTTCCGCTTGAACGGAGGGGGTAATCTTACTTTTAAAAATCTTACTTTCCAAAATGGTCGGGATCTGGTCAACGATGGAGGGAACGGCTTCTGGATCGGAGGTAACTTGGTCGCAACATTCGAAGATTGCAACTTTATGTTCAATACCGTAGCTCACGCAAATCCCGATTCACCTACAGATTATGCAGACTCTAATGGACGAGGCGGAGCTATTCATAAAAATGAACTCGGAGACGTGAGCCTATACAATTGTACGTTTACAGGAAACGAAAACCGGGAAGGTAACGCAATAAACTGGTGCGGAGGAAAACTTGTTGCTGTAGGTTGTTCTTTCATGGGAAATACGACTAAAATCAATGGTACGGGTGGTGCTATCAAGTTTTGGTGTTTAGTAAATGATAAACCGATCCATGCGACTATTGAACATTGTCTGTTCATGGGAAACTCTTCCGGTAACGGAGGCGCTATTGCCATAAATGAAACAGCAAACAGAGATAATGCGGGTAACGATATTACCATCAAAGATTGTTCGTTCATCGCCAACTCTGCAACCATGTGTGGTGGTCTACTAATCAATAACATTGTTAACAAAAATACCAGTAAAGTGAAAGTATTAAATTCAACTTTTGCTTATAACCAGGCAATCAATGATGGCGCTGCAATTAATTTGAGGGCTATGTCTAAAGATAGCGAATTCACGATGGTAAATTGTACGGTAGTGGACAATATCACTCAAGGTAACGGAGGACATGGCGCCGGTCTTTTGATCATGAACGATACTAATAATCCGAAGACAAACTGTACCAAACGCATTTATAATTGTCTTTTCCAAGGGAACTATGCTGTTGACGGTGGTAAAATGACAACTTCTGATTTGACCTTAAGAGATGCGATGGCTGAAGGAGAATTTGAAGCATACAATACTTATTTCGGCAGACTGACCAACAATCCTATTCTTGATGGAGCAGCTATAAATTGCACGGTAAATTATATGCCGGGAAGTACAAAAGACATGGATTGGGATATACATAACGCCTCCGGTTTGTCGGATGACGCCTCTATTTACGCTCCCAGAAGATATATAGTTCCTTTTATCGATGAAAATGCTCCCGGACTTACTTTTGGTAACGCTGAATATCTGACACAATTCGGTATCACAACAGACCAAATGGGTAATCCTCGTAAAATTACCGGGAATTCTTGTGCCGTAGGATCTCTCGAAATGACTGAAGCAGAAATGGATGCCTCTTCCGATCCATGGAATCCTACTCTTACCAGTATCGCAAACACAACCGAAGACAAAGATCAAATCGAAATCTATGTCCGTAATGGAGAGATCGTTGTCGGAACAGGAAATAACGATGCAAACATTCAGTTATATAATATGAACGGAAGCATATTAAAAACAACAACCGGCAGCATGGAAATAACCGGTATCAACAGCGGATTCTATATTGTAAAAGCTGTTTTAAATAATCAAATATCAGTAAAGAAAATCTGGATAAAATAATAAACACAATGATAAGATATAAAGTCGTTAGACCATTCTAACGGCTTTATATCTCTATGAACCTCGATTATACAATATCACACACTAATACAAATTTTAAATTTTTATTTATGGAAATACCTAAAAAAACTACATGGAGAAATATGTTAACGTATTTCTTTCGATGGACATCTTGTTTCCGTATTGCTTGGATAGTGGGGCTGTTTCTCTGCGTACAGCTACTCCACGCCCAGAATTCTGAAATAAAGATTTCCGGATCCGTTCTCGATGCTTCCGGCGAACCCATTACAGGAGCAAACATCTCTGTTGTCGGTTCTACTAAAGGGACAATGACCGATTACAAAGGGAACTTTACTCTAAGTGTTCCACCCAAAGCGACCTTACGGGTAAGTTTTATAGGCTTTGAGCCCCAAACAATCAGAATCGGAGATAAAACTAATTTCAAGATTACATTAAAAGAAAATTCCAAAGCATTGAACGAAGTCGTTGTAACAGCTCTCGGTATCACCCGTGATGCAAAATCATTGTCGTATGCCCGACAAACGGTAAATACGGAATCGATGAGCGATGTGCGTGCGTCGAATATGTTGGATATGCTCTCCGGTAAAGTCGCCGGTCTTCAGGTAATCGGTAACGGCGGACCATTAGCTTCTACTCGTGTAGTTATCCGTGGTAACGGCTCTTTGTCAGGAAATAACCAACCGCTATACGTTATCGACGGTGTACCCATTATGAACGATATGGGAGAAAGCGGAGACCTTGATTATGGTAATCCGGCCAACAGTATCAGCCCGGATGAAATTGAAAGTATAGAAGTGCTGAAAGGGGCAAATGCCTCGGCTCTATACGGATCGGACGGTGCGAACGGGGTTATTTTGATTACGACCAAGAAAGCAACTCGAAAAACCGGATTAGGTGTCAGCTATAACTTCAATATGATGTTCAGTACCCTGATGCAATACCCGACTTATCAGAATATTTACGGAGCCGGACAAAATGTGGGTTTCGAACGGGGATGGAATTATTATTCGGCATCAGGTAACGGTTATACATTTGATCCTAACTTACCTTACGGTATTTTCAATCCCAATATGGCCGGGCAAGATCAACGCTGTTGGGGACTCCCGATGTTGGGATTCGATGTAGTGGGACGTAACGGACAAGTCAAACAATATTCTCCCGCTAAAGAAACGGTCGAAAATATGTATCAAGTAGGTAAAGCCATTACCAACAGCGTATCTTTTGATAAAGTAATGGATAACGGTAGCTTCCGTTTCTCTTATACCAATATCCATGCCGATGACATCTTGAAAAATTTCAACAATTTAGATCGCCACAACTTCAACTTGAACTCTACTGCTAAATTCACAAATTTCTTAAGTATGGATTTAGGCGCTCGTTACGTATATGAACATGCCGACAATCGTGGATTCCGGGGGAATTCGAACCGTAACCCATTATGGGTAATTGCCAACCTGCCTCGTGACGCAACAATGGACGAATTGATCCCTTGGAAAAACCCGGATGGAACGGCAAAAACACAACGGGGATTCAACAATCCGTTCTGGCTATTGAACGAGCTTTCCAATGAAGACTACAAACACTGGTTTATGGGTAACGTTACATTGAATGTAACTTTTACCAACTATTTAAAGTTGAGATTACGTGCCGCTACCGATATGCAAACTTATCGGGCATGGGCATTCACCAACTATAACTCTCCGTGGGATACCGATGGAGAATATAACGTACGTAACCGAATTGCGATGAACAATAACTATGAAGGCTTATTGATGTATAACCAACGTTTCGGGGATCTAAGTATCAACGCCAACGTAGGTATATCGCATCAACAGATAAAATCGGAACAGACCGATTCTAAAGTCAATCAGTTATTGAAAGCCGATTTTATGAGTCTTGCTAATAATGCGGGAAATCCGACTACCAGCGAAGGGGAAAGCAACAAATGGAAAGAAGCTATCTTCGGAATGCTTTCCGTAGGATATAAAGGCGCCTATTTAGACCTTACTGCTCGTAACGAATGGTCTTCGGCCCTACCGATCGACAATTGTTCCTACTTTTACTATTCTGCCGGTGCAGGTCTTGTGTTTACCGATATGATCGAAATAGATAAAAACATTCTTTCGTTCGCCAAGTTACGCGGATCGTATGCTCAGGTAGGTAACGATACCGGATTTGATAACCTGCGCAACGGATATACATATGGAGGCTTGTTTAATGGAATTGCTTACTATAATGGAGAATCACTCCGGAAAAACCCGAATCTGAAACCTGAAAAGACTCTTTCGGGAGAAATCGGTGCAGATCTTCGGTTCTTGGACAGCCGTCTGTCGATAGACTATACTTATTATAACAAGCGGACCAAAGATCAGATCATACGTGGAGACATCTCTCCGGTTTCAGGCTATTCTCAAATGATGTATAACGCCGGTGAGGTTAAAAACTGGGGACACGAATTAACGGTTACCGCTATTCCGGTACAAACCAAATTAGTAACCTGGACCACAACATTCAACTGGGCAAAAAATAAATCTGAAATTGTTTCCCTTATCGATGGAATGGACCGCTATGAATTAGGAAGCGGCGTAAATGGAGTGAAGCTATACGCCGTAGTGGGAGAACCCTACGGAACTCTGTATGGAAATGACTACAAACGGGATGAAGCCGGACGTATCTGTGTACAGAAAGACGGTCGTCCTAAATATGTATCGGACCAGGTGTTGGCAAATGTTCAACCCGATTGGATCGGAGGATGGAGAAACTCGGTTCGGGTATGGGACTTCGACTTCAACTTGATGATCGACTTTAAAAAAGGAGGAAATTTCCTTTCCCGTACAGCTTGGCAAGGTGCTATCGATGGGCAAACCGTACAATCGCTCGAAGGACGTGAGGATTTCTTAATGTCGAAACGTATTCTCGGAGAAACCAGTAATGAAATGCAGGGTGTTATGGACGTTGCAAATACCGTATTGCCGGGAGCCGATTTAGTAGAAAATTTAGTCGTTTATCCTGATTGGGAACGTCCCAAAGGAATACATTTGGAAAATTCCGTTTATGATGAATCCGAAGGTGTCGGATGGGCAGGAAGAATGAACACGTCCTGGGTCAGCCCGGTTACACATTGGACTCATAACAACACGTCGAGTATGAAACGTTATATTTATGACGCCAGCTATATCAAACTGAGAGAGATCAGCATCGGTTATACGATTCCGAAAAAATGGTTACAAAAGACACCGTTGAAAAATGTTCGGATATCGGCAGTTGGTCGTAACGTTGCTATACTGTTCCAAAATACACCGAAAGGAATCGATCCGGAAGCAACCCGTACCACCGGAAATGCTCAAGGATTTGAAGAAGGATATGCACAACCTTCCGCAACTTATGGTTTCGATATTAAAGTATCATTTTAATATATATTATAGTATATGAAAAAAACAGCCTATATATGTCTTCTCGTTTTTATCGGAAGTCTGTTCGGATGCGTCGATAAATTTGAAGAAGTTAATACAAACGGTAACAAGATGTATGAAGCGGAATTACCCAACATCTTCGCCGGAACAGTCTATCGGACGATGAATACGGTAGCCGAATTTAATTTCATGAATGGAAACTTGTTCGCTCGCTATTTGGTATTGGGTTTTAGAACAACCCCTTCCCAGGATGAAAGCAACGGTTATTTCAGAAAATTCTACATTGATATCTTGCGTGATTTGAACGATTGCGAATTACAATATGAAGGGAAAGAAGGTTTTGAAAACCGTTTGGCAATTGCCAAAACGTGGAAAGCGTATGTATATTATGTCATGGTTTCCATGTACGGAGGTATTCCCATGAGCGATGCCATATTGACCGATTCTTCTAATAAACGAGACTTCAAATACGATACAGAACTCGAAGTCTATACAAACATTTTAAAATTATTGGATGATGCCGTGAATCTATATGATCCGGAAACTCCCTATACAGCAGATGTACTGATGCAGGATCCGGTATTCGGGGTAACAACCAATACAGCTACTGCAATGGCGAATGTTGCCAAATGGAGAAAGTTCGCCAATACGCTACGTTTAAGTATTGCCATGCAGTCACAAAATGTCAGCATGGATCTGGCGAGAGAAAATGCTGCTAAAGCCATGGAACATGAGGACTGGCTGATTGCCTCGGTGGACGAAATCGTACAACCGCAATGGGGTACCGACCGTAGTGCAGATCGTTCATACTATTGGGATCGTCTGTTAAGGCCATTAGAAACAGGGACATTGAGTGATTCTACATTTCCGGCATTGGCAGAATACTTAGCGATCTATCTGTTCACATTCAACGATCCCCGTATCGAAGCTTTTGTGGAAAAGTCGAATGCTCGTGGTACGGCAGCCGACAATCAGTTCCAAGCTCGGGATACGATTACACGGCCTCACGTATGTGGCGTGTTGGATTGTCCGGATTGGTTAAATCATACAATGGACGGGATGAACGATTTCCGTCGGGATTCGATAGTCGTAGGCCACTCGGTACCTTATGTGCCCATGCGAGAACAAGTTAGAATGCCGAGCGGTTGGGAAGCTGCTTACAAACCGGGAAGTACTACCGAACGAACAACGGACCCGTTAAATACAAGAAGCGTTTATAATCCTTCTTACGTTAAAGAAGAGTTTATAAAAATCGACGCCAAATTCCGTATCTTAAATTGGGCAGATGCCTGCTTCTTGAAAGCAGAAGCTAAAGTATTGTTTGGATTAGGCAGCAAGAGCGCTCAAGAATATTACGAAGACGGTATTCGTGCCTCATTTGCCCAATATGATATTTCCGGAGTCGATGAATATATGGCACAAGACGGTGTTAAATGGGGTACGGACAAAATCGGATTCAAGGATAGCCGTGGATTATATCAAGCTAAAATTATGGGTTCTAACGGCCAGGAAGGACAATTGGAACAAATTTATAAACAACGCCATTTCGCAGACTTCTTTAACGGAATCGAAGGATGGAACTTAGAACGTCGTACACGAGCTTTCGGTTGGCCTCCATTCATCTCCGGAGGTGCATCTTCGAATGTAGACGGTTTGAATACAATGTATAACTTCTGGACAGAACGTATGATCTATCCGCTGACTGAATCTTATCAAAATAAAACCGAATACTACAAGGCTGTGGATAATCTGCAAAAAGCAAGTCCGTATGCCCGCCCGGACAGATGGGGAGACAATATATGGACCAGTTTGGACTTCGCTAAAAAAGATCCGGCACTCGATACGGCGGACGAGTTGTATTTGGGTAATAAAGTGATCTTCTTCCGTGCCGAATATTTCGAACACCTGTATGGAACAACTTATGAAGAAATGGTGGACTATGCAAAAAGAGTATCCGGAGAAACAAATGAAGAAAAAGCTTTGATCAAAGCGCTGGATTATGAAGTTGTATCCGTACTTAAGAGTGGATATTTAATAGACTAATTTAACATTTACAGTAAATATAGAATTACATGAAAGTAAATAGAATCTTAATATACAGTCTGTTATTGGCAGGCATAACAATTACTTCCTGTAAAGATGACAATCCTTCGATAGATGATTATTGGTTGAACTATGAAATCGAGGAGGTAAAAGTAACACAGGATATCCCGGTAGGGGTATATCTCTACAATCCGCAAAATGCACTTGAAACTAATGTAGATCAATGGACCCGTATCACTGAAGAACAGGATGTCGCTGCCGGTAAACTCGGACCAAATACGAAGCCTTGGTATGACCTTCCTGAAGCTCTGGAAGCTGGTAAATATCATTTGGCGGCAGATACGATCGGAGCCCGGGCTATGCAAAAAATCATAGAATGGTGTCACTATGGTCGCATCGATTTTATGGTTCTTCCCGGAATCAACGAAAATGCCAATGACATCTATCCGTTAAATATCGGACGAGATACCGCATTTATCGATATGGTACGCGGATTGAACGATACACTGCCTAAAGTAGAGTTGAACGGAGTGAAATTTGCCCTGATGGTCAACATGAACAGTATGTGTTCTGATTTGAACAATAACAAATTAGTGGAAAATGTCGATCCTACGAGAAAAACATATCCGGTTATAGAGACAATTCCGGATATAAATAATCCGGGAATGGACATCGTCGTGACAACACGTGTCGATACATTGATTAAACGATCAGACCGTATTTGTAGTTACTTTAAACGTATTTCCGATTATTTCTCAGACCCGAATTACTACCATACAGGAGGACGCCCTGTCGTCGTAATAGCAGATGCTAACAAATTGTACACTCAGGATTCTTATCGTATGTACACGGCCATTCGGGATACGGTGCGTAAACATACCGGAAAAGAGATGTATCTCATTGCTCAACAAGGAGCGTGGACTCCGCCTGAAAGGTTCCATTATTTCTATTTATCGGGAAAAGTCGATGCTGTAACTATGAAGAATATGTGTGCAGTCGGAGGCGCTCAATATGAACGGGTTATACTGTTCGACCAATTTGTAAACGAAAATTACAAATATAACAAGGAAGTGTTCTGGTCGAGATATAATATAGATTTCATTCCGTCTGCATCTCCGGGCTATTCACAATATGTAGCGACCGAGAATAACTCTAATTATCCATGGATGCCTAAAACGCAGGAACGGTTCTGGACAATGTGTAATGTCGCCAAAATGAATCTCGGAACAAATCCGATGGTATTGATCGACTCATTCAATGACTGGGCATTCGATTCATGTATAGAGCCGACTGACCCGTCGTATGGAAAAGGTTATGGACTTCTATATCTCGATATGGTAAAAGATCAATTTAAAGTAAAATAACAATCTACTTGAATAAAAAGAGGTGCTTTTATGTGCCTCTTTTTATTCCTCTTATGCAAATTCTGTTTTTCGGACTGAACAAATAGAACAATCGAAAAATTTTCGCAAATAGTCTCGAAAGAGTAAAATTATACATAATACACATAAAAAATAGATATGAAACACATCTTACGACACATCTTTATTGCCTTGTTGGGGATGTATTCTTTAACTTCCTATGCTGAAGTTAAGGAATCGACGAATAACTGGTATGTGGGCAATACACAGCCGGGAGATTGGATTCAGTACAAAAAAGTATGGTTATCGGCCGGTCACTACCGTTTCACCGGTCGCATAGTGGGAAACGGTGAAGGACAGACCGTACACTTGGAAATTAACGGAAGTACGTTGAAAAACGGAGTAGAAGCACCGTATAATTACACCAACACATTTGACCTGGCACATTTAGGCCATAAACAGTTGGAAGAAGGTTATTATGATCTGAAACTCGTATTCGAAACCGGAAATGTCAATTGTGACATGGTTTTTATTCGCAAAGATGACAATACTTCTGACAATGTCCTTGATACGGACATTGATTTCGAAAATAACTGGAACGACGGAATGCACACGTTTGCTATCGGAGGTCATGCCGGAGCTACTCGGGAATTGGCAAAAGGCGGTGACAGCGGTGATGATGCGACATGGACTTCAGCAGCTCCGGAAAAGGCTCAATATAGCAGAAATCAGGTCATTTCATGGAATAAACAGTCGATCTATAATTTCAATTTAGGCTATACACAAGAGGCAGCGGACATCTATATTTCGGAAATGGTCGAATCGAAAGTCGAAGTAATTTTCGCTCATGGACGTGGAGAACCGGATGGAGGCGCCGAAGAATATGATATTGAAGACCGTGGATATGCTACCGGACCCGGAGGGTTACCTTGCGCAGGTTTAAAATACATGGTAGAAGCAATAAAAAGAAACCCGAACGCTCGAGATAATATCAAAATCGCCTATTTTATAGATAATGCTCCTTTCCCATTGGCAGTAGAAAAATATTTGGGAGAAAAATTCGATGTAGCAAACCCCGAACACCAAAAATTCGTATATGAATATGCCATAAAGAAATGGTATGAAACCGTACCTCGGGAAATGCTATTCTTTACCACTCCGGATGAACTCAGCGATAGAGATTCATTTCAAGAAGGTGCAGGTGTAAAATGTGTTCCGATGCAATGGTGGAGTGCCGATGCCAATATGGAACAGTACCAATATAGTAGCAAACAATGGTCGGAATTTTTCTTATATATCAAGCAACGAATGAAAGAAGATTTCGACCTCGTTCCGGCATTTATCCTTGCCGATAACTTCTTAAACAAAGGTGATGCTAAAATGAAGTACATTGCTTGGGGATTACAAGGTTGGTTCGGATGGGCAGATATGGAAAACCGTTGCCAGATCGTAACGCACCGTGATGCCAGAAAATTCGCTTTTGCTTTCAACGGTGGTCGCCAACCGATGATGAACCTTGTGCATACCAACTGGAATCCGGAAACCAATGAAGGTACATGGGTAAAAAACGGAATGCTTTACAATAGCTGGAAACCGGAATTCGATACACACGTCAGTTCTCTTTTGGAAGATGGTGAAACTCCTCGTATTCGACACATCTTTGAAGAGGGTCATGAAGTAGGAGCAAAATGGATCGTATTGGAAGCCTGGAGCGACTGGCGGGAAGGTTCGGTATGGCACCGAAGCGACCATCCGGAACACCGGTTCCCGAACCAATATATGAGCCTCGTACGCGAATTTGCGGATAGAGAATCAAAATCTATCATATTGGAAGCTGAAGGATGCGATGAATATCATAGTGCACAACCGGGAAACGCCGGAGGAAGTTACCGTCTCGCCTGGTATAAAGAATCGGAAAAAGATAAAGACTATTTTGATGCCAACTTAGAAGTGGATCTAAGCATATTCCGTCCGCTTCACCATTTATCGGAATTAAGCAAACAATACATAGATGGACTCGATAAGCCGGCCAACAGTATTGCTGCCGGTCTGAGAGATGTATGGATGGTATGCGGAAGCGAAATTTATTGTAATGAAATCGACGGACATCCGGTAAAAAACTGGAAACCTGCAAGACAATACATGGCTACCAAAAAAATATCTTTCGGAAGCAATACCGTTTGGGCGCTTTCCGCTTCAGGAAATCCTTATTGTGCAGCACTACCGAATAATCAACCCTGTGAAGTATCGAACGGATGGACTGATAAATCCGATCCTAATATCAAAATTGTCGATATAGCAGCGACAATGTCTATGGTATGGGGTATCGATGACCAAAATAACGTATATTACCGCAACCATTCAGGAAGCAAGCCTTGGACTAAAGTTCCGGGAGAACTCACTTCGATAACTGCCGATGTCAATTCGGTATGGGGTTTCAACCCGCAAGGAGAAATCGTTCGTATGTCTGCACAACGCAAAAGCGGGTGGGAAGTCATCAAGAATCCATACAAAATCATCAAATTAAGCGCCGGAAATGAAGAAGTCTGGGGTATAACCGAAGATAACAAAGTTTATCGTATGAGTGATTCGGGATTCGGAGAATGGCAATATGTTAATGAAGGATTTAAAGATGTCAGTGTTGGTGTAGATTATGCTTGGTTATTAGACGTTGACGGATACCCATGGAAATACGAAATGAGCGGATTCCAAGACATTACAGCATTCCAGATAAATCCGATTTATACAAGCGTTACGCCGGTAGAAGTAAAAGCTTCTGTAAATGTAGCTCCGAATCCGTTTAAAGATCGCATCAAAGTAACGGTAAATGCTTACAATGAAGAAGATGTTACACTTACTGTTCATGATTTGAACGGCAAAGTATTATTAACCAAAAAAGAAAGTGTTCATTCCGGTACAAACGAAATTACCATCGATGAAGCTTCACAATGGACACAAGGCGTATATATTCTTACCGTAGAATATTCCGCAGGCCCTGAGAAAATAAAAATAATAAAATCAAGATAATTATTTTCTCTCATGTTTTCCATGTATCTCCTTGTCTGGTGCAATATTCCGGACAGGGAGATTTTTATTACATACCTATTTTCATCAAATAAGAGACTGTCTAAATTTTAGTCGGGTCAGGTTTGAGATTTTCTTTCAAGGATATTTTTATGCTTTTACGAGGAGGATAGCAAGCTATCTGACGAGGGAAAACGGGAAAAAAGACCTAAAGAAAACGCAAAAATGACCTGATAATATTTTTTGTCGGGAAATTTAGAGGAGTGGCTCTACACAAGTTTCAAATTCAAAAAAGAAACAAATAACGAACACTTATTTGTCATTCATCTTTTTTCTCTATCCTAAATATACTAAACAACAATCCACCTAATATTGCACCATATAATGTACCAATATAAGGAGAAGAAGAAATAGGACAGTAACCTGATTCACATCCGATAAATTTCCAATATAGCAACCCGGCGACACTCCCTATCAAAATACCGACAATTAGCAGAACTACACGCATATTCAATTTCATTTCATTACCTTTTATCAATTAATAAAGATAAGAATATTTTACAGATAATCGGCATAAAACAGATTCTAAAGAATAAGAGAGAGCTTATTCAAGTCACACGACTCAATATCTCCTTTCTACAAGAAGATTTATCTATTATAGATACAATTATTCCAAAAATAGAAAACCCTAAAAAAACGAAGTAAAAAGAGCTAAAAAAACAACATTAAACACACCCAATATCAAAATTAAAACCGTGACCTAAAGCCTAAGCTAAATATTGCACGAACTTCCCATAGAGAACGAAATTAACGAGCATATCATTCATCAACATCATAACTTATATTCATTTTATCTTCGTTTCTTCGGTCCGGGCAAGAAGCATCGGAAGGGGGGGATAAAAAAAAGGGGAGACGATCTTTTCTCGTCTCCCCTTCCTATCTAAAATCGGCGG